>NZ_JBSGJD010000077.1:0-36482 GCF_053605405.1 Amycolatopsis sp. NPDC003861 | reverse complement strand
CTCGTCGGTTCCGGCCCCGATCACGCGAGATCCGGCTTCAATCACGCGAGATCCGGTTCTGATCACGCGGGTTCCGGGTTTGTCAGGGGGCCGCGTTCATCAGGTCGAGGGCGCTCTGCTGGCGGGCCGCGTCGGGCTGGTCGAACGGGCCTGCCCACAGCAGCCCGTACGCGTCCGCGCTGTTTCGGTCGTTCGCGTACGCCGCGTTCGCCTGGCGTTGCAGGTACGCCGTGTACGGGTGGTCGGCCAAAGCCGCGTTGAGCGCCGCCAGGTCCCGGACGTACACACCCTTGAAACTCGGGCCGTCGACGCCGCCACCGCCGGCCGTCTCGCCCGGGTCGCGGAGGATGCCGCCCGGGTTCAGGGACGCGTTCGTCGTCGAGGCGTTCGCCATCGCGCGGGCCTTGGTCAGCAGGCTCGCGTCGCCGGTGGCGCGGGACAGTTCGGTGAGCGCCGTCAGGGGCACACCCTGGTTGTACGTCCAGGTCGGCTGGCCGTTGTTCGCGCAGGCCGACGTCAGGCCGTCGTTGACCAGGTTCGAGCCGTTGATCATTCCGCTGCCGGCGAACCAGGTCCAGCCCGCCCGGGCCCGCGCCAGGTACACTGTGTCGCCCGGGATGCGGTTGTGCAGGGCCGCGTTCAGCTGGATGTACAGCGAGTTCGGGATGGCGTTCTTGTAGGTGCGGCTCGTGCTCCACCAGACCCCGCCGCCGCAGACGCCGTCCCAGTACGCGTACATGTGGTCGGCATCGGCGCGGGCCGTGTTGAGGTACTTGCCGTCGCCGGTCAGGTCGTAGGCGTCGACCCACGCGAGGCCCCACCACCCGGTGTCGTCGAGGTAGTCGTTGCGGAAGCTGCCGCCCTGCGCCGAGAGGTTCTTCGTGTACGTCGTGTCGATCGCGTAGCGGTAGCTGCCCATGCCGCTGATCCGGATGTTGTCGATGACCGCGGTGAGCGCGTTGGCCGAGTTCCACCACCCGGTCGTGTCGAACAGGCCGGTGCCCAGGTTGTACCGCTCCATCAGCGCGGTGGCGGCCGCGGTGCGCCGGTCCCAGGCGTTCCACGTCGGGCGGGCCCAGCCGGTGCAGGCGATGCTGCCCGACCCCGCGGGCTGCCCGCACGCGCGCAGCAGGCCGACGCCCTTGTTCGCCCAGTCGTCGGCGTTGTACATCAGCGTCCGCCAGCCCGTCGCGCCGGACGGCGTCGCGGTGTCGCCGAGCTTGCTGCCCGACGCCCAGGTGCGCCCGGCGTCGAACGAGCGGTCCAGCCAGACGTGGTCGCCGGCCGCGCCGCCGGTGATCGCCGCCCAGCCCATGGCGTCGCCGTCGTCGAGGTGCAGGGTGATCCGCCGGCCGCCGACGCCGGCCGAAGCACCTTCGCGATCGCCCGGTGACGAGGCCGGATCCCGTGCGTCGCAGTACTTGTTGCAGATCGTCGCCAGGGGAGCGGCGGACGGCGTCGGTGTCGGTGTGGCCGCGAGGACCACAGTCAGCAGCGGGGCGAGGAAGTGCATCGGCCACCTTCCGCGTCGAAGGGCGATGCTCCTCATTTTCCGGTGCCGATATTATTGGTCCAGTCCTTTCCGGGACAGGTTCCGGACAGGAATTCACGCACTCGGCAGGAGCGGGCGCCGACGCTTGAGCCCGCCGCCCGGCGGGTATCCCGGGCCCATGACGAATCTCGACGACACCACGACCGCGAAGCTCGACGAATTCGTGCTCGCCCGGCTCGCGGAGGACGAAGAGCGCGTCCGGGCCGGCGAACTGCCGCTGATCGACGAGGCCGAACGGCGCGGGCGGCTGCGGATCATGTACGCCGACGACGGCGACGGCTTGCTGCTCGCCGGCGGGCCGGTCGAGGCGATGGAGGACCGGCACCCGGTGCCGTTCGCCGAGAAGGCCGAGTTCCTGCGCCGCGAGATCCGCGACGCCCACGACGACGTGTCCGTCAAGCTCATCGCGTCGGTGTACGAAGCCCACCCGGACTGGCGCGACGAGTGGCGCCCGTGACCTGATGCCCGCGCGGCCGCGGATCTTCGCCGACCGGGAGGACGGCGGGCGACGGCTCGCGGGCGAATTGCGGCTGCGCGACTGGGCTGATCCGGTCGTGCTCGGGCTCGCCCGCGGCGGGGTGCCGGTGGCCGCCGTCGTCGCGCGGCGGCTCGGCGCGGAACTGGACGTCGCGGTCGCCCGCAAGATCGGCGCGCCCGGCCACCGCGAGTTCGGCGTCGGCGCGGTCACCCCGGACGGGCCGGCGATCTACGACGACGCCGGCCTGCGCGCGATGAGACTGACCGCCGCGCGGCTGGCCCGGGCCGAGACCCGGGAGCGGGCGGAGGCGCGCCGCCGGATCGAGCGGTACCGCGCCGGTCGCGAGCCCGCCGGCCTCACCGGCCGTGACGTCGTCCTCGTCGACGACGGGCTGGCGACCGGCGTCACCGCGACGGCTGCGTTGCGTGACGTCCGCGCGGCCCGGCCTCGGACGCTCGTCTTCGCCGCGCCGGTCGCCGCCCCCGGCGCAGCCGCGCGGATCCTGCGCGAAGCGGACGACGTCGTCTGCGTCGCCGAGCCGCCGGAGTTTCGCGCGGTCGGGCAGTGGTACGCCGATTTCCGCCAATTGGGTGACGACGACGTTCTCGCCCTGCTCACCCCGTGACGCCACCCCAAGCACCCCGGATTGACCGGGTGGGTGACGGGGTATCACCCGATGGGGCACCGACCGAAGAGGCGGGAGCGGGATGAGCGAACGGGACGGGCTCGGCGCGGCGGCGCGCGGGCTGCGGCAGTACCTGCTGGCCGTGGCGGCCAAACTGGACGCGCCCGCCTGGTTCTGCGAGGTGGACGTCCCGGCCGGCGCGTATGTCGCGCTGGAGCGGCGGCTCGCCCGGTTCCCGGAGCACGAGACGGCCCTGCTGTGGGACGAACGCGACGGCTGGGCCGCGGCGGTCGAGTCCTCGTGCGGCGACGAAGTCATCGTGCTGGCGTACCTGGGCGAGGACGTCCTGCCGGCCCCGGAAGCGGTGGTGGACTTCGTGGCCGGCCTGTACGGCGAGAAGTACCCGGGCCGGCCCGACCCGCCGGACTTCCGCAGACCCGGCAGCGCCGACGGCTTCGACGACCGCCTGGCCGCCTACGCCGGCGACCCGGTCGGCCAAGCCTGAACCAGCCTGATCAGCGGGCCGGCAGCACGCAGAACTCGTTGCCCTCCGGGTCGGCGAGCACGATCCACGGGTCGTCGGGCGGGTCGTCGAGGACCTTCGCCCCCAGCATCACCAAGCGCTCGACCTCGGCGCGCTGATCTCCTTCGACCGGGGCCAGATCCAGGTGGAGCCGGTTCTTGACGGCCTTCTCCTCCGATAGAGGCTGCCAACAAGTAATCAAGGCAGTCGGCCCCCGGCGGTGCTGCGAACACCAGCCGAGGGCCTTGATCGGAAAGCTGGTTCCGACCCGTGAAGAAGACTACTCAGACCCCCTCGTGGTTGCGTGTCGCCGACGTCGTTTCCTGCCCGCCCTGGTGCAACGTCCGGCACAAGGAACTCCAGGACACCGGAAGTCGGCAGCACTGGTCCCGGCTGCGCCTGCAGTTCGAACCGGTTCTCGCGGAACCGAAGCTCGAACACCTCCACGAGGTCTACGGCGGAACCCAGCTCGTGCCGGTCGAGGTGGTCGTCGACATGAACCAGGGCTTTCGGGACATCGGTCCAGAGATCAACATCTCGCGTGACGGGAGCGAAGATCTCGTGCTCACGGTGGCCGAGGCCGAGCAGGTCGGCCGGATGCTGCTCAAGCTGGCGAAGCAGGCCCGGAAGGCCGAGGGGGTGCAGCGATGAACGAGCCCATCGACGTCGCCGCGTTCGTCGCGCAGCTGGCCGACGACAACCGACTCGCCCGCGAGCTGGACGACTTGGTCGCCCACGACGTCCGGGTCCGCGCCGACGACGCGGTCCTCGCCGAGCTGGAGCCCGCCACGGAAGCACCTCTGCTCGAGCAGCTCGTCGCTCGTGCGCTGTGTGTCTTCCTGGAGGCCCAGCTGCACGGTCTCCACGCCGTGCGCGACGCACCCGAGTACGAAGCGGCGCTGTACAAGACGTTCGGAGAGGTCGCCCTACCGGAGCCAGCGAGGTACGACGAGGCCATCGAGGCGTACCGGCGCCTGATCCAGGAAGACGAGTAGTGCTCCCGGGCGCGGCGGGCCACAGCCCAGCGTCCGGGGCCCGCGGGGGGACCGGTGGTGCCGCACCGGTCCGCGGCCGCGGTGTAACGGCCCGCGTGATCCACGCGACGTGGGCGGACATGAGGTCCAATCGGCTCGCCTGGATCACCGGCGTCGCGCTGCTGCTGCTCGCCGGCGTAACCGTGCTCGGCGCCGTCGGCGCGCTCGTGCCGGACGTCCTCGGCGATCCCGCGGCGCGCGTCGTGTTCGGCGTCGTCGCGCTCGCTGGTCTGGCCGGCGTGGTGGGAACGCTCGTCGAGATCGTCCGTCTCCGCGAGGCCGCCGCCGACGACCGGTAGCCTGGTTGTACCTCTTCGCGGAGGACCGGCCCCGGGTAGCTCCCGGGGCCACGCGGAGAGGCCCCGCGAAGAGGAGTACCCGCCATGCCCTCGGCGATCGGCGACAACCTGCGCCAGATCCGCCACGCCCGCGGCAAGTCGCTCGCCGTCGTGGCCGGCCGCGCGGGCATCTCAGCGTCCTACCTGTCCCGGCTGGAGTCCGGCGACCGCGCCCTCGATCGTCGGTCGCTGATCGTGAGCCTCGCTGACGCGCTGGAGGTCGCGCCGAGCGAGATCACCGGGAGCGCGCTCACCACGCCCGGGGAGCTGGAAGAGGACCGATCGCTGAACGAGGTGCGCCTCGCGCTGCTGGCCGTGAGCATGGGTCAACCGCGCGGCCAGGTCCTCCCCGCCGAGGTCTTGGAACCGCGGGTTACGGCGATCCTCACCGCGCAGCGGGACTGCGACTACGGCCTCGTCGGCGAGAAGCTGCCGGGCCTGATCCGGGACTTGCACAGCACCCTGCAGGCGCACCGCGACGAACGCGCCGTGCTGCGCCTGCTCGTGCTCACCCACGTGCAGGGCACGCAGGCGTGGCTCGGCGACATCGGCGCGAGCCTGGATCTGGCGTGGCAGGCGGCCATGCTCGCCCAGGACGCGGCGCAGCGGCTCGACGAGCCGCTGTTCACGGCCGTGAGCGGGTTCGGCACGGCGTTCGGGCTGCTGGCGGCCGGCGGGTTCGACATGGCCGAGGAGACGTTGCGGACGTCCTCGCCCGGCACCGGGACACCGGAACAGGCGCAGCTGGCGGGCATGCTCACGCTGACGTCGTCACTCGTCTCGGCGGCGCAACGCAACAACACCGAGCGGCTCGCCGCGCTCGACCACGCTACCGACCTCGCCGAGCACACCGGCGAGGGCAACGCCCTGTGGTTCGGGTTCGGCCCGTCGAACGTCGGCGTGTGGCGCATGTCGGTCGCGCTGGAGGCTGGCGAGCACGCCGAGGCCGCGAAGATCGCCGAGACGGTGAATCCGGACGCGCTGCCCTCGCCGACCCGGAAGTCCGCCTACTACCGCGAGTACGGCCGGGCCCTCGCCCGCCTGCCGAAGCGTCGGAACGACGCCGTGCTGATGCTGCGCCAGGCCGAGCTGATCTCGCCCGCGCGGATCCATCGGCACCCGTTCATGCGCTCGATCCTCTCGGAGCTGGTCGCGAAGGCGAAGCGCGACCAGATCGGCCGCGAGCTCCGCGGCATGGCCTACCGGGCCGGCCTGCCCGTGTAGCCCATCCGAGTGTTTGCCTGGGTGGCAAACTCCGACGGCTTCCAGCGCGCACGCTGGCGATCATGAAGTCTCGGGGATGGCAGCGTGAGCGCCTGGTCATGACGGTGGACAGCACCGGCACGGAACTGCCGGTCATCACCGGCGTCACGACCGACCACAGAGGCCGACTGGTCGGTGCGATGGCGATCGGTGACGGCCCGACCGCCGTGCTTGAACCGCCGGACGACGGCAGCGTGCACGGCCAGATCAGCCTCAACGCGATGATGACGCTCCTCGACGTCGAGGAGCTGCGGGCGCGCGTCGAGATCAAGAAGCGGCGGAACCAGCGGTGAGCCCGGGAGAGCAGGGCTGGCAGCTGTTCCGGGCGTTCCGGACGACCGACGCCGAGGGGCGGCCGACGGACCTGCAGTTCGGCCTCGTCGACACGGCGAAGAACGGCACTCAGCCGGCAATCCGGGTCGACGGCAAGACGGCCTTGATGCCGCTGGAGGAGATCGGCGCCGAGCTGCCCGAGGTGATCCGCCGCGTGCTGCTCACTTGGTGGCAGCGAGAGGGCGGACGGTGACCGCCGTGACGGCGCCGGCCGCGAGCGAGTGGGCGGCCCGGTACCACCGCGAGGACAGGCAGATCCACCGCTACCTGAAGGCCGACCTCGCGGACCCCGGCGTCGACTGGCTGGTGCCCGCGCACAGCGCCGATCCGCTGTACCCGGAGCGGCACGCCCGGGTCGAGATCTCGGACCGCCCGGAGCCCGGGAGTGGGCACCACAGGCTGTGTTGCCGCGCGTGCTGGGCGGCTGGCTGATGGCCGTCACCGGGAAAGGCGCCGAGGGCATCGACCTGGCTGCGGCCGCGATGGCTCAACAGATGTCGGCCCAAGTCCGGAACCGGCGCCCCTGCCCCAACCCCGGCACCGACACCGCCTCGGGCGGCGCCACGGAAGAGCCCGAGCAGCCGCCAGCACCGCGGGACCCCTGATCCGCTCGGCCGCCGCAGTGTCCCCGAGCCTGCGGCGGCCGGGCAACCCACGCCGCCCGTCGCGCCGTCCTCCCTCCGTGCGCGGCGGGCGGCTTCGTGTCCTCGCCCTACCCCGCTGGCCGCACGCGCGGCCGGAACGGCTTCGCGCGGGGGAACACCCCGGCGGCTGCTGGCGACGGCTTAGCGAGCCGCTCAGCCGTCGCCAGCTCGGCGCCCGTCAGCCGCCGGTCCGGGCCATCCAATCCAGCTCCTCTGCGATGTCCCACGGCGACGCGTTGGCCGGCGGGGCGAACGTGCCGATGTTCACCGTGGTGGTGCGCCCGCCCCCGCCGCCGCCCGCGGGCGCTGCAGCCGGCGTGACCTGTGCGCCGCTGTTGATCGCCTCCAGCAGCGGGAGGTTTCGTGTGGTAGCAGCGGCGTTGACGATGAACTCCCGATCGCTGATCGCGATGAGGTTCGCGTCGTCCCGCGGTCCGCCGACACCTCGGAAGAGGCCACCGTACGGGAACCGCGGAGCCCCGCCGTTCGCGTAGCCTCCGACCAGGCCGCCGTCCTTGCGCGCGATGGCGGGCCCGGTGAGGCTCGATCCGCGGCCCGACGTGCCGTAGAAGGTGTTCACGGCGATGGTGATCTCGCGATTGCGCAGCTCGTTGATCCGGTCCCGGAGCGCCGCCACCTTCGCTTCCTCGGCCGCGGCGTTCGAGGTGAGCACGATGTTCTTGCCGCCCGGGAGCTGGACGACGGCCTGACCGAGGTTGTTGACGTTGACCTTGAGCCCGGATGCGGTGAGGTCGGCGACGGACATCTTGGAGATGCTCTGCTGCAGGCTGGCCGGCAGCGGCCCGGACCACGAGTTCGCGAGGTTGATCGTCTCGCGGTTCTGCGCCTTGAGCGCGTCGGACACCTTGCCCGACTCGTCGCGGGCCGCCGAGTTCGCGTACGCAGCCTGGTACGCGGCCTGCTCCTGTGCGGCGAATGCCTGCTCGACGCCGAGCAGCGAGCGGGCCTTGTCGTCCTCGGTGGCCTTGCCGTCCTTGGACACCTTGGCGTAGTCGGCGAGCGCCTGCTTCGAGTTCAGCACCGCGCCTCGGTAGCCGAGCTGGGCGTTCTGCTGCGCGTAGATCGCCTGGGTGAGCGCGTTCACTGCGTCCCGGGACCGGTTCTGCGCCTCGGTTGATTGGTCCGTCGCCGCCGCCTCGGCAGCAGTCGCGTCGGTGCTCTCGCGGAACGCGACACCCTTCGCGGCGATCGCGGCCTTGAGGGCGTGCACGGTTGTGGCCGCGTCGGGGTTGGCCTTGGCGTAGGCGTCGAGCTGGCGGTTGACGGCGTCGAGCGCGTCCTTCTCGCCCATCACCGCGGAGGTGACCTGAGGCAGGGCCACGCCGTACTGCTTCGCGAAGTCCAGCAGCGACTTACTGTTGCCGTTGATGGTCTTCTGCGCGAGGTCCTGCGCGACGGATGCGCGGACGTTGTCGTCGATCGCACCCTTCGACGACCGCAGGGCCTCCGTGTACGACCGCTGCGAGGCGTCGAGGGTCGCCGCGGCCTTGGCGGCACGCTCGGCGTCCTGGCCCATGATGAGCAGGGCTACGCCGAGGCCGGCTGTCGCGAGCGTGGCCGGACTCAACGCGCCGGCGGCGAGGCCGGACATGGTCGTCTTGAACTTGCCGCCGATGCCGTCGGCAGCCTTGATCTTGTCGCCGAGCCCCTTGAAGCTGGCGCCAGCGTCCACCCCGAACTTGCTCAAGATCAGCCCGGCCGCGCCGATCCCGCCGACGAACTGCGTCACCTGGGGCGGGAGCGCGGACACCGCGGTGAGCACGCCGTGCAGCACGGTCGCCAGGCCGGAGCCCGCCGACGAGAACCCCTGCAGCACCCCGAGGGCGCCGGAGCCCTGCGAAGTGAGGTCGACCAGGCCGCCGGTCACCTCGTCGACGATCACGAACAGCGACCGCAGCGGGCCGGCCGATCCGGTGGCCACGTTGGCGAACAGGGAGCCCAGGCGCGCTTCGACGGTGCGGACGATGCCGCCGAGGGTGCTTAGTCCGTCGCCTGCGCCCTGGGCGCCTCGTGAGGCGTTCGAGGCGAACTCGCTGATGCCCTGCCCGGCCTGGGCCGCGAACGACCGTAGGCCTTGGAACACGGGCCCAGCGGCACGGACGGCGGTGACCACGCCCGGCATGGCGTTCTCACCGAGGTCGGTCGCCGCGCCCGTCAGCTGGCGGATCTGGGGCGCGGACGCCTGTACCGCGGACGTGACCAGCGGGCGGAGCCGCACCCAGGCCGCCCCCACGTCGTCGATGGCGCCTACGACGTCGTCCTGCAGCGGCTCGGACATCGTTTCGGCGTCGCTCTTGAACTGCGACGACAGCACGCTGAGCCGGGCCTGCACGGCGTCCGACTTCGCGACGGCGGCCACCCCGAAAGCCGCGAACCCGGCCGTCATCAGCACGAGGCTCCCGGCCACGGCGACCGAACCGATGGCGGCCGCGGCCGGGAGCCCCACGGTGAGGCCGGCGAACTTCATGCCGTTGAAGTTCTTCTCGGCCTTGGTGGCCGCGTCCTTTGTGGACCGGTCGACCTTCTTGCCGGACTTCTCGGCCTCGTCGCCGATGTCCTCGAGATCCCGCTTCGCGGCGGCCTTGCCCCGGTCCCAGTCGGCCTTGTTCATCTTGAGGTAGGCGACGAGCTCGCCGATGTTCAACGCCAAGGCGGCTACCTCCGGTTCGGGTCAGGCGGCGGGGGCGGCGGGAAGAAGTGGCGGTGTACGCGGGTCTCGGCCCCGAACAGGCCGGCGATCCGCGTGCTGAGCCACCGCCAGGAACGGGCGTGCATGAGCACCCGGTCGCCGACGTCGAGGCCGTAGGTCTCGTGCAGGTCGGCCTCGATCAAGAGCCACTGGTCCAGAAGCTCTGGCCAGCTCGGGCCTACCGCTTCGTTGAGGGCTTCTTGCGGGACGTCGTACCAGCGGTGGAGGCCCGATGCCGCGTCGTAGTCGCCCCGGCCCGTGACGCGCGGGTGCCGCGTCCGTTCGGACTCGGGGCGGGGGCTTCCCCCGAGAGGGCACCGGACGTCATCGCGTGGTCGGCGACCTCTTCGCCGAGGGTGAAGAACAGCAGCGCGTACCGCGCGATCCGCTGGATCTTGATCCAGGAGACGCCGCCGGCCACCATCTCGTCCAGGGCGGAGCCAAGCACGAGGGAGACGTAATCCCGCTTGTCGTCGGCGAGCGCCTGCGCGGCTTCTTCGGTGATCTCGACGTCCTCGCTGATCAGGTAGACGCTCATCAGCTTGAGGCCCGTCAGGGCGTCCGGCGAGGGGATCCGGTAGGTCGTCCCGTCGACGGGGACGTGCAGCGCGTCATCGGCCAGGTAGGCCGACAGGTCTTTGACCGTCACGTGCGGAACTCCGTTCAGTACTGAGGGTGCTGGCCGCGGGCGTCGCCGTTGGCCTGGTCGGTGGGTGCGTGCGGGCGCTTGGCGGCGCGGCGCATCTGGTCGTTGATCGCGTGGCGCAGCATGGTCGGCGAGGTGTAGGCGGTGCGGATGGCGCCTTCGAGGCTGCGGTTGCTGCTCGGGGCCGGCCGCTCGTCGTCCTCCAGCGGCACGCCGGAGGCCATCCTGTCGCGAGCGAGCTGCGCGGCGATCGCAGCACTCATGCCGCCGGAGGAGTCGCCTCCCGCCGCCTCGCTCTTGGCGTGCCTCAGCAGATGCTCCAAGCCGGCCATGTGAACATCCGCCTCACGGGCCGCCAATCGCGCGTTCGTCGCGCTCTCGCCGGTGATCTCGGCCAGGCGGTCGTGCACGGTGTCGATGATCGCCTTGGCGTCGTCCAGCGACGCGCCCCGGGATCGCAGGACTGTCGGCAGCTCGTCCTCAAGGGCGTGCAGCGTCTCGGGATCGTCGGTCTCGTCGATCACCTGTTGCGGTGTCATGCCGGTGCCGAGCAGCGTCTGCACGCGCGACCACGCGGCCTGCCGGGCAAGCATCCCCTCGACGCCGGGCGTGGGGTCCGGCAGCGAGCTGATGGAGCGCTGCTGAAGTGCGCCGTACGCCGTGCCCGTCTGGTCGTCGAGCGCGGCTACGGCTTGGCCTGTGCGCTGGTGGATCGGCTCGGACCTGCCTGCGATGTACGCCCGTCGGCCTTCCTCGGTGAGGTTCGGGTCTTCCTGCGCCTGGCGGCGGAGGTCCTGGAGGGCAGTCCGGTGCTCGACGAGGATGGCCTGGAGGTTGGTTGGGGCCTGGCGCAGGGTTTCGAGGTGCTGGTCCGTCGGCACGGACTCGGCCGGCGTGTACGGCTGGATCGCCGACAACCGGCGCCCGAAGGAGCGGCCGAACGGGCCGCGGGGGCTGGTCATGCTGGTGCCTCCTGGGTGAGGGCGACGATCGCCTCGGCGAGGTGCCGGGCGCACGCGCGGTAGCTGGGCCGGGCCGCCGGGCCGGGCTGCAGCGGGAACACGGCGACCGGCCCGAAGTAGCCGGGATCGCCGTGGTGGCAGGCGATGCACGTCGGCGAGCCGCCGGTTGCGGTCGGGGTGCCGACGCTGCGCATCGCGGCCGCGTAGTGGGTGAGGCAGACGACCGGCGGGCGGCCGCCGAGGCCCGCAGCGGCCATGTCCTGCGCGGTGAGGCTGACCCGGTGCAGCTGGCGCCGGTCCGTGCGGTCGCACACGAGGCACGCGTCGGGCTGGACCTCGTGCGTCGGGTCGGCCGCGTCCAAGGCTCGGCCGCCGACGATCTCGCCGGCGCCCTGGTCGGGTGGGACGTCCGCGTGGTCCTCGGTCACTCGGACGCCAGGATGCCGGACGCGACCAAGTAGGCCGCGGGCACGTGGTCGACGGGCTCGACCACGTAGTGCTGGTCGTCCTGCAGCCGGGGGAGGTCCGGGTCTCCGACGGGGAGGTAGGCCACGAGGTCGTTCTGTCGCCCGTCACCGGCGGGAAGGTTGGGGCAGGTGACCTTGAACATGATCGGTTCGGTGATCGTGCACGCCGCCTCGTCGATGTAGACCGGTTCTGTGCGCTGCGCGAAGGACACGGTGGTGCCGCCGCCGGAGCCGGTGGGCGTGTACCTGCGAAGGGTGCTGGAGGTGGGGGCGGTGGTGGTCGTCGTCATGACGCTCCTTTCGGGACGGTCAGTGCTGGTTTGGTGTCTCGCGTGGCCTGCACGCGATCCCCGCTCGCGCCTGGCGGGCGGTGGCGGTGCGACGTCCGGCGCCTGGCCTGGACGGTGGATCAGCCGACGTCGCGCGCCTGGCGCTCGGTGGCTGTGATCAGTGTGGCCGAAGTCCTTTGCGGCCCTTGCGGATGCGCAAATTGGTGTCCGCTGTAGACGATCCAACCGCCGCGAGTCTTGCGTCCAGGAAGGCGGCCGGCGGCGAGCAGCTGCCGTACGCGCTGCGGCGTGCACCCCATCTCGTCGGCGACCTCGCGCACAGACCTGCCGGGCGCGGCTGGCGGGCTGTCTGGCGGTGTCCCACCGTTCTCGTGCCGTTGCCTGCCGACGTCCAAGGCCCGGAGGAACCGGACGGCCCGGGACGTGGGCATGGCTCCGGTCGTGCGGGTGTGCTCCGTGAAGGCGAACACCATGAACTTCAGGACTTCGCCCGCGAGGTCCGCGGGCACGGTGACGCTGCCGTCCGGAGCGACCAGCGCCGCGACGTCAGGACTCGGTGGGCTGGTCATCGGCCGGTCCCTCCTCGCCGAGGTCGAACCGCTCTCGGAGGCCATCGCGGAAGACGGCGAGTTCGCGGTGTGTCCGCGGCTGCAGGCGGCCGGCGCGGATCTTGTCGTCCCTCTGCTCCCGGCGGAGCTCGTGGAGCAGCGCGTGCGCCCGGGCGCGAGGTGTCGTGGGTTCGGTCATCCGGCCCACCCCGCGTGGATCTCGTGCCGGCCGATCCGGATCACCACGGACGGCCCGGCCTGCTCGTGCAGCTGCCGGGACTCGTCGAGCAGCTGGCCGATCTCGTCGAGCACGGCAGGGTCGTCGAGCGCGCCGGGACGGTGGAGCAGGCCGTACGCCCGGTCACGGGCAGCGCACGCCGCCCGGTGCAGCTGCACCCGCTCGGCGAGGCCGCTCGACAGCGGCCTGTACCCGGCGACGAGGGCGAGCCCGGCGCGGTGCACCCGGCGCCGGACCGCGCCGTCGGTGTTCGGGCGCAGCGAGGGCCCAGCGGCCGCCAGGAGCCGCGCGGCGAGCGGGCGGGGGTCGTCGACCGCGAGCACCGACGCGAGGGCGGCCAGCGTCACCTCGCGCGGCCGCATGGTGCCGGCCGCGAGGCGCTGCAGGGTCCGCCGGTCGAGCCCGGCCGCGCGGGCGAGGCGCCGCACGCTCCAGCCGGCCGCGACGCGCTCGGTGGTGAGCAGCGTGCCGAGGGTCGCGCGGAGCCGGGCACGCTCGGCGGGGGACACGCGACCACTTGGCGACCGGTGGTCGCGTGAAGGGGGCGGCGCAACGCGTGCGCGCGTGCGCGAGACGCCCGGCGGCGCGGTAGCGGTCATCGGCGGGAGCCTTTCGCGGCGGCGAGGGCGGCGCGGCAGGCGCGGATGCCGGCGCGGGCGACCTCGGGGGCTGGTGTGGGCTTGCGGGGCTCTGGGGCGAGCTGGTCGGGTGCGAGGTGCGGGCGGCACACGAGGCAGGGGACCGGGTGGTCGGCGTCCCGGTCGACGAAGCCGCGGTCGCACCGGTGTGGGGCGTCGTTGCGTTCGTCGTCGTCCTCGACGCGCTCGCCGTACCGGTCGTAGTGGTGGTCATGCCGCATCGGAGCTCACCTCCTTGCGCGCCGGGTGGCAGCGCGGACAGGGGCGGGATCGGGAGCGGTCGTTGTCGAGCCACTCGATCCGGGCGGTTGGCGGGTCGCCGGGGCGCGCGTCGCATCGGCCGCACAGCGGCGGCAGGCTTCCGCCTCGCGATGCGCTGGCCGCGGTCCGAGGCGGCGCCACGAACGCGCGCAGGTCGGCCTCTGACAAGGCCCGGAGGTACGCGCCGAGGTTGCCGGGGGACCGCTTGCGCTCGACCTCGGAGACGATCCGAGCCGCGGTGGGGTAGTCGACGTCCAGGCGCGCGGCGAGTGCTGCCGTCGTGGCGTCCTCTTCCGTGGCGGGATCCGGCGCAGCAGCTGCTTGTTCTGGCTTCTTCAGGGGTTCTTCGGAGGACGCTGGTGTCCGGTCGTCCTGCCCCTGATGTCCGGTCGTCTGGTCATCGGCGTCCGGTCGTGTGTGTCCGGTCGGACGTTGGCGACCGGTCGTGGGTGTCCGGTCGTCGGCACGGTCGGGGGCACACGCGAGGTCGTACACGGTCGGCCTGCGGTCGCCACGAATGCCGGATGCAGCGCTTTGGTCCTCGGGTCGACGGATCAGGCCGCGGCTCAGCAGCTCGGCGAGGTCGCGCCGGACCTGGCGCACCGTCTTCCGGGTGTACCGCGCGAGCGCTGCTTCGCTCGGGAAGGTGTTCCGGCCGTTCTCGTCGGCATGGCGTGCGAGGCCGACGAGCGTCGCGACGAGCGATGCCGGGACGTCTGGTGCCTCGTCGAGAACCCACGCAACGGCAGGCACGCATACCCAGGCGCTACGCTCGTTGCTGTCATCCCGGTTGACGGTCGGGTAGGTGTGCGCGGGCGGGGCCTTCTCGGGGCCTCGCCCGTTCTCATGCGACGGCACGACCACCTGCCTCGGTGGTTGCGTCGGGTGGCGAAGCCCGGCGGCGTTCCAGCGCGGCGCGCACGATGCGAGCGGCACGCGCGAGTGTGACGGGGTCGTCGAGTGCGCGCGTGGCCTCGACAGGCGCCTCGTGGGGCGCCGTCACGACGCCACCGCTGTCTGCTCAAACAGAGCGTCCGTAGGGCAGTCGAGCACGTCCGCAAGGCGCGCGAGTACGGCGACGGAGGGGTTCGCGGCACCGCGTTCATACGAGTGCACGGCGAAGACGGAGCGATCGATTCGGATCGCGAGATGTTCGGGGGTCAGACCGGCCGCGGTGCGTTCGTCGCGGAGCCGTCGGCCAGAGAATTGCCGAGCCACGGGAGGTACTCCAGGGGGACATGCGAACGCCGAGCAGACGCGATCCACCCTTACGGGATCACGTACATGCTCGGCGTAGAAGATTCGGTCCACTTGGGACCTTAATGACCGCCTGGGCCTTCTCCGACCGTTCGTCCTCACCTCTTGCAGGGGCGCCTGGCCCTTGTCGCGATTCCGGGGCGCCTGGCCTCCGGACGCTCAGCGCGAAGATCGAACTAGCGACTCGTCATTCTGTTGTGGCAACAACGGTACTACAGGAGCACCCTTACCGTTCGCCCCCCCGCCACGCGACGGCGTGTCGACGTTCACCGCTTGCGCCAGTCGATCACGGCACGGTCGCCGTCGAACGCCTTCAGCCCCGGCCGGGCCCGCTTGATCGTCACCTTCTCGACGAACAGCCGCACGAACTCGCGCTGCTCGTCGAGCAGCATGTCCGGCCACGCCTCGCGGACCGCGGCGATGTCGACGTGGACGGCCGGCGGCGGCAGTTCCGCGAGCTCGGTTCGCAGCTTCTGCTCCGTCGCAGCAAGCGCCTGGCGCGCGGACTTCCACTCGACGTCGGTCAGCTCGCCCGGCGTACCCCACAGGGCCGCGAGCTCGCGGCGGCGCCGCTCGATGTCCTGCAGGCCCTTTCCGAGCGCCTCGCGTCGCTCGTCGTGGTCGTCGGCCGCGATGGCCTCGAGGAACTCCGGCTTGTCCAGCTCCTCGAACAGTCGGTCACGCACGTGCTCTTCCAGCTCGACACCGAGGATCCCGACGCAGGACTTCCCGCCGTACTTCGGGTGGCAGAGGTAGTACGGCTTCGGCTCGCGGTTCCGCAGCTGCTTCATCGACGCGATCATCCGGGCGCCGCACACGCCGCACACGGTGATGCCGCCGGTGAGCAGGTACCGCCGGCCAGCTCGGGAGCCCACGTGGCGCGCGGTCGCGATCGGGTACTCCCGCCCGTCGCTCCTGGTGACGCTGCGATTCTCGGTGAGCCGGACTTGGCACTCCCGCCACGTGTCCTCGTCGAGGATCGGCGGCCAGTTGCCCTTGCCGACGATGCGGTCCCGGTACACGCGGAAACCCGCGCTGATCGGGCTCAGGATGACGCGACGGATGCCCTTGCCGGTCAGCGCGCCGCCGTGCGTGCCGGTGACCCCGCGGGCCCGGAGCGCGGCTGCGATGTTCTCCAGCGCCCACCCGCTGAGGACCTTCTCCGCGGCCCAGCGGAGCGCCTCGGCCTGAACAGGCTCGTGCTCGTAGGTCTTCACGCCGTCGTCGTTCGTAGTGTTCCGGTACCCGAACCGTCGGCCGCCGCCCGGCAGGCCGAGAGCTGCCTTCTCGGCGAGCATGTCGTTCACGCGGCGCTTGATTCGACGGACCTCGCCCGCGCCGAGCACGGCCTTGATGCCGGCGACGTCGTCCTGCACACGGACGATCCCGTCGCGGTTCGTGTGCAGCTCGCTGATCCCGGCGGCGTCCAGCTCGGCGGCCAGTCGGAACCACCGGACTTCGTTCCGTTCGATGCGGTACTGCTCGACCGCCCAGACGTGGATGATCTTCCCGTCGCTGAGCCACTTCCGGAGCCGCTCGAACTCGGGCCGGAGATCATCACCCGCGGCGGACACGCCAGCGTCGGCGAACACCTCGATCGGGCGCCCTGGCCACGTCTGGGCGGCGTACTCCCGGCCCCACCGTTCCTGGGCCTCGACCCCCTCATAGGACCCGTCAGGGCGCGGGGAGAGGCGGCAGTAGAGCGCTACGTATCCGGTCACGATCCAGCATCGTGCCCTAGGTTACGTATTGACGGCAACTCCCGTCGGGCACCGGCTGGAACAGCAGCGCGGGGCCGTCGTCGAACTCGACCTGGCGGTATGTCAGGCCGTGGGAGTCCGTCCACGGGCGGGTCTTCGCGCTGCCGAGCGCCGCGGCCCAGAACTCGGCCAGCAGGTCCGGCTGGCGGCAGTCGACCGTCACGGCCAGGATCCGGGCCGCCGTCATGCGGCCCCCACGATCCGGTTGACGGCTTCGGCGACCAGGTCCGGTTCGGCCACCGTCACCGTCAGGCCCGGGTGGCGCACCAGCCCCCACGGATCGATGCCCCGGACCGGCTCCCGGAACCGGAGGCACACGCCACCCTGCGTGGTGGTGCCGAAAGTCAGACCGCGATCGGCCAGTGAGAGTCGGGCGCCCAGGACGCGAACCGCACGGTACGGGCCGGTGGCCTCGGCGCCGGCCAGGTTGCTCAGCGGCGTCTCGACCAGCCACGGCCCGAACCGGACGCGCAAGCCGTCGGCGTCCAGGTCCAGGCCGGCGTGCGGACCCAAAATCCGGCGCACCGGCGGGGATCCGACGGCGAAGTCCGCGTGGAGGCGGTAGTGCACGACGACGGTGGGGGCGTCGACCGCGGTCATGCTCCGCCGCCCAAGGGTGGGACTTCCGGTTCGTCGTCCGCCGGGAGTTCGGGGTCGCGCCACTGCTCGGCGCGGGTCGGGCCGTTGCCCTGCAGGGTCCCCTGCAGCTCGGCCTTGATCGCCTCGTCCTCCCGGGGCGAATGCCGGTCGCTTTCACGGTGCACGGGAACCTCCTTCACGCGGTGTTCTCTGCGGCTACCCGGCGATCGCCCGGCGAAACGGCCGGCGTCACCGCGAGCGTGCCGTGGTCCGGTTGACCGCCCGCGCCGCCACGATGCCGAGCACCAGGGCGGCGGCCGCGGTCAGCCCGTGCAGCCAGTTGTCCGCCCAGTTCAGGTTGATCGGGTCCTCGGGGTTGACGAGCGAGGTGGCGAGGATGCCGTACGCGGTCATCCCGGTGAAGCCGACGAACAGCACCCAGCAGTAGATGATCGCGCCGGTGCGGCGGGTCGCGGCGAGCAGCCCGAGCACGCCGACCACCGAGTGGACGAGGTTGAGCAACGGCGTCACGCTGAAGATCCAGACGACGCGGCTGGTCTCGTGGCCGACCGCGGCGGTCTCCGGGGTCAGAAACCCGGCGATCCCCAGCACGAGGTAGAGCAGCCCGAGGACGGCGACGACCGGCCGGAGCCACGACGCCGGGGTGCGGGTTTCGGCGGAAGACATGGGTTTCTCCTTCCCTCCGCGGCCGGATACCCCGTCAGGCGTGCGGAAAACGGACAAGTGGAAGGGGCCGGACGGCGGGCTGGGGGAGCCGCCGTCCGGCCCGCGGCCGGAGCCCACGCCGGTCCCTGCAGCCAGGACGCGGGCCCCTGGTCTCAGGGGGAACGCCAGTCGTGACCGCGGTGGGCGGTCCCGTGCTGGGCTCCCATCAGCAGCAGGCCGCCGTCGACGACGAGCGACGTGCCGGTGATGTAGCCGGCCGCCGGGGTGGCCAGAAACGCGACCGCGGCCGCCACCTCGGCCGCGTGGCCGGGGCGGCCGAGCGGGATGCCGGGCCGGTCCTGCTCGCGCGGGTCGGCGTCGGTCTGGCCGGTCATCGGGGTCGAGATCTCGCCGGGCGCCACCGAGTTCACCGTGATGCCGTGCTCGGCGAGCTCCAGGGCGAGGACCTGGGTCAACGCGCCCGCGCCGGCTTTCGCGGCGCAATAAGGCGCGGCGCCGACGCGCGGGACGTGCTCGTGAACGCTGGTGATGGTGATGATCCGGCCGCCGCGCCCGGCGTCGATCATGTGCCGGGCGGCGCGCTGGGACAGCAGGAAGACGCCGTCGAGGTCGACGTCGAGGACCTGCCGCCACTTCTCGTAGCCGAGGTCCATCGCGAGCCGGCTGCTGCCGGTGCCGGATCAGTTGACCAGGACGTCGATGCCGCCCAGGTCCCCGGCGAACGCGTCGACGACGTCGGCGGCGGCCGGCAGATCGGTCAGATCGAGCTGCCGGACGTGCGCGGTCACGCCGTGCGAGCGGGCTTCGGCCGCGGTTTCCTCGGCGCCGCCGGCGTCGGAGTGGTAGGTGATGCCGACGTCGAGACCGCCGCCGGCGAGCGCGGCGGCGACCGCGCGCCCGATGCCGGAGTCGGCGCCGGTGACGACGGCGCGCCGCGGCGAGGCGGCTTCGGCGGGTAGCGGCGCCGGGAGCGACACGGGCATCTCCTTTCGTTCCCGGTCGGCTACCACCCGCTCCGGGGACTAAACGCGAGGCCGCGGGGTATTCCGGCCCGATGAGACTGGCCGTGCTGGACATCGGGTCGAATTCCGCTCAGCTGCAGGTGGTGGACGTTTCCGCCGGAGCCCCGCCGCTTCCGGCGCACGCGGTGAAGGAACCGACGCTGCTCGCCGAGGAACTGCGGCCGGACGGGACGTTGAGCGAAGAGGGCATCGAGCGGGTGACGGGCGCGGTGGGCCGGGCGGTCGACGCGGCGGTGCGGCTCGGCGTCGACCACCTGTACCCGTTCGTCACCGCGGCGGTGCGCGACGCGGTGAACCGCGACGAGGTCATCGACCGCATCCAGGCGGGCTCCGGCATCCGGCCGCAGTTCCTGTCCGGCGAGCAGGAGGCGCGGCTGACGTACTTCGCCGCGCGCCGCTGGTACGGCTGGTCGGCCGGGCGGCTGCTGCTGATCGACATCGGGGGCGGGTCGATGGAGCTGGTGCTCGGCCGGAACGTCGAGCCCGAGCTGGCCGTCTCGCTCCCGCTGGGCGCCGGCCGGCTGACCCGCGAGTTCCTCACCGCCGATCCGCCGACGCGCCGGCAGGTGAAGGCGCTGCGCCGGCACGTCCGCGACACGCTGTCGGAGGTCTTGGACCGCCTGCGCTGGGAAGGGCCGCCGCGCCGGGTCGTCGCGACGTCGAAGACGTTCAAGCAGCTGGCCCGCCTCACCGGCGCCGCGCCGCAGCGCAAGGGCCCGTTCGTCACGCGCGAACTGGTGGTCGCGGACGTGCGCGGCTGGATCCCGCGGCTGGCCCGCGTCCCGGCGGCGGAACGGGCCGGGTTCCGCGGTATTTCGAAGCCGCGGGCCCGGCAGGTGGTGGCCGGCGCGCTGGCGGCGGAAGGGACGTTGTCGGCGCTGGACGTCCCGAGCGTCGAGGTCTGCCCGTGGGCGTTGCGGGAAGGAATCCTGTTGCGGCACCTGGAACAGCTCGCCGAGTCGACGCCGTTGCCGCTGGTGCCGCTGACGCGCCACCCGGACGCGGAGGTCCGCCACCTTCACCCGGCGGGGGAGCAGCCGGTGCCGTCCTGAGCGTGTGTGGACCGCCCGGCGGGGTAACCGCGCGGTTCCCCGAACGGAAGGAGAGCTCCCGTGAGCAAGCCGAACCCGATCGAACTGCAGAAGTACCTGTCCGGCGTCGACTACCCGGCGCAGCGCGACGACCTGGTGCGTGCCGCCGAGCGGAACGGTGCCGACTCGGACACCCTGGACGTCGTGCGCGGCCTGCCGGACCGGACCTACGAAGGGCCCAGCGGGGTGAGCAAGGAGATCGGCGGCTGACGTGCTTCGCGGCCCGGGTACCGCACCCGGGCCGCGGTCACCTCGCCGTCAGCTCGGCGCCCTCGGGAACGACGGCGCCGGGAAGCGCGAGGGCGGTCACCGCGCGGCAGACGTCGGCGGGGTCGATCGTGTCGAGACACGGATGGCCGGGGACCGGGCAGACCCGGGCGCGAGTGGCGCGGCAGGGGGCGTGCTGGTCGCCCAGGACCACCGTGGGAACGCCGTACGGCGCCCACCGTTCCTGCGGCACCACCGGCGCGAACAGCGAAACCACCGGAGTGCCCGCCGCCGCGGCCAGGTGTGCGGGGCCGGTGTTCGGGGCCACCACGACCTGAGCGCCGGACAGCACCGCCGCCAGCTGGGGCAGGGACGTCCGGCCGCCGAGGTCCACCGCCGCCGTCCCGGCCACCTCCTGGGTCAGTGCGCGCTCCGCCGGCGCCCCCGTCACGAGCACCCGGTGCCCGTCGGCCGCGAGAGCCCGCACCGTCTCGCGGCTCCACGCCGCCGACGGCTGGCGGGCGGGCACCGACGCCGCGGGGTGCACCACGACGTACGCCCCGCCGCCGGTCAGCCGGGCCATGTCCGGCAGCGGTCGGCGCAGCGCCAGGGCGCCGTGGTCGTCCGGCGGCAGGGCGTACCCGGCCGCTTCGGCGAGCGACAGCATGCGTTCCGGCTCCGGCGGATCGCCGTCGACGCGGTGGCGCAGGTCGAGCAGGCTGCCCGGGTAGTCCTCGGAAATCGCGCCGATCCACGGCACCCCGGCCTGTCGCAGCAGGAGCGCCAGCGGGAGCGGGGACTGGTGGAACGACGTCAGGATCAGCGCGCGGTCGAACGACTTCGCGCGGATCAGCGCGACGAACGCGCCGGTGTCCTCGGCGGTCACCGGCGGGGGCTCGGGGTCGATCCACGGCGCGGTCCAAGTGAGCAGGTCGGCCACGCCCGGCAGCAACTCGCCCGCGGCCCGGCCGTGCGGTCCGGTCAGCAGCGTCACGTGCGCTCCGGACGCGGCGACCGCGCGAACGCAGGGACCGGCGAGCAGGACGTCCCCGAGGTTGTCCTGCCGGGCGACGAGCACCCGGGTCATCCGGCGACCCCGGCGACGCGCAGCGCCTCGGACAGGTCCCGCGCGACGGCGGCGTGCCGGCGGGCGCGGGCGATCTCCGGTTCGAGCGTGCGGTGGGTCGGTACCAGCACCGCACGGGCGCCGGCCGCGAGCGCGGCCTCGACGTCGGCGCCGGTGTCGCCGATGACCACACAGGACGCGGGATCGACGCCGAGCTCGCCGGCGGCCCGCAACACCATGCCGGGGGCCGGTTTGCGGCACGCACAGCCGTCGCCGTCGTCGTGGACGCAGACCTGCCAGGTGCCGAACGGGCCGAACAGTTCCTGGACGCGGGCGTTCACCGCGTCGAGCTGGCCGGGGGTGATCAGTCCTTTCGCAACTCCGGACTGGTTGCTCACCACGCCGACCGGGATCCCGCGCTCCCGCAGCCCCCGGACGAGCTCGACGGCACCGGGCACCGGGCGGACGCCGTCCGGGTCGTTCAGGTAGGGGACGTCGACGATGAGCGTGTCGTCCCGGTCGAACAGCACCGCGACCGGGGGCCGGGGCCGCCGCGCGGCGACCTCCCCGCGCAGCCGGTGGTAGCACGCGGCGGGCGGGATCAGGGCGCTGGTGACGACCATCCGCGCCACTTCGCCGGGGGTCCGCGGGCCGGGCAGGATGCGGCGGGTCGTGAATTCAGCCGTCAGCCCGGCCCAGACACCGGCCGCGAGCAAGGCCTTCCCGCGCTGCTTGAACAGCGGCAGCGCGAGCGCGGCCAGACCGGCCACTGTGGACAGTGCGTGCAGGCCCAGCCGGCCGGATCCGGCGCCGGTGCGCTGCCGCCAGAGCACGCCGTGCTTGGCCCGCATCAACGCGTTGTCGGCGTTGCCGCGCTGGGCTTTGAGGCTGTAGAAGAACCCGGCGCGCCGGGCGGGGTGCGTGGTCAGCCGTTCGCCCTGGTCGATCCGGTGCCCGGCCTCGGCGACGCGCAGCGCGAGGTCGGAGTCTTCGCGGAACGCGCGCGGGAACCGCTCGTCGAACCCGCCCGCTTCGACCAGGGCACTACGGCGGTAGGCCATGTCGGCGGTGATCCACCGCGCGTGCTCGAGCCCGGCGGTACCGCGTTCGTCGTCCGTGGGCCGCCGGTCGGTGGGCAGCGGCACGGTGATCCGGCCCTGGGAGGCGGCCACGTCCGGCGGCAGCGAGCCGAGGTCGGCCTCGAGCTGCCGCGCCCAGTCGGGAGCGAGCACGACGTCGTCGTCGACGAACGCGATCCATTCGCTCTTCGCGGTGCGCCAGCCGAGGTTCCGCGCCGCCGCGGGTCCGTGCCCGCCGGAGCGCAGCACGCGGACGCCGCCGGGGACGTCCAGCTCGGGTCCGCTCGGGCGGTCGTCGACGACCAGGATTTCCGCCGGCCGCGGGTCCGGGCCGGTCAGCAGGGTTTCCAGCAGTGGCCGAAGTGTCTCCCGGCCCGTCGTGGGGATCACCACGGTGTAGTCGAGCGTCACCGGCCCCGGTTACCCCGGGCGGGGGTGATCAAACGGCGTGTCGAAGCCGTCGCGCCCGGGTAACCGGCGGGCGACGAGAAGGAGGTGCGGATGATCGAGATCCGGAACCCGGCCGACGGCACCGTGGTGGGCACCGTGCCGACCGCGGGCGAAGACGAGATCGACGCGGCGCTCGCGCGGGCCCGCCGGACGCCGTGGGCCCGGACGCCGGCCGCCGAGCGCGGGACGTTGCTGCACACCGCGGCCGAGCGGCTGCGGGCGCACGCCGACGAGCTGGCCAAGACGAACGAGGCGGAGACCGGCAAGCCCCGCGACGAAGCCCGCGAAGGCGTGCTCGCCGGGGCGGGAACGCTGGATCAGTACGCCGAGCTCGGCCCGGTCCACCGCGGCCGCAGCCTGCTCGGCGACGCCGGTGCGACGGACCTGATGGTGCCCGAACCGCGTGGTGTGGTCGTGGCGCTCACGCCGTGGAACGACCCGGTCGCAGTCGCCTGCGGGCTGCTGGGGGCGGCGCTGGCGACCGGGAACACGGTGGTGCACAAGCCGAGCGAGCGGGCGCCGCACACCGGTCAGCTGCTGGGCGAAGTGCTCGGGGACGTGTTCCCGGAGGGTGTGCTGCAGACCCTGCACGGCGACGGGGGAGTCGGCGCGATCCTGGCGATGCACGCCGGCGTCGACGTCATCGCCCACGTGGGCAGTACGGCGACCGGCCGGTCGATCGCCGCGAGCGCGGCGGCGACCGGGGCCAAGACGTTGCTGGAGAACGGCGGCAACGACCCGCTGGTGATCGACGCGGACGTCGACCCGGCGTGGGCGGCCGGCCAGGCGGCACTGGGGGCGTTCGCCAATTCGGGCCAGATCTGCGTGGCGGTCGAGCGGATCTACGTGTGCGCGGCGATCGCCGAGCCGTTCCTGGCGGCGCTGGTCAAGGAGGCCGAGACGCGGACGCTGGCGCCGCTGGTGGACCGGCGGCACCGCGACCACGTGCACGCCCACGTCGAGGACGCGCTGTCCCGCGGCGCGCGGTTGGTGGCCGGTGGCCTGGTCCCGGACGGCCCCGGCGCGCACTACCCGGCCACGGTGCTGACCGACTGCGCACCGGAGCTGCGGGTGATGACGGAGGAGACGTTCGGCCCGGTGGCGCCGGTCCAGGTGGTCTCGAGTTTCGACGAGGGCCTCGCGGAGGCGGCCGAGGGCGAGTACGGCCTGGCGGCGACGGTGCTGACGGCTTCGATGGCCCACGCCCAGCGCGCGTGGCGCGAGCTGCCGGCGGGGACGGTCAAGGTGAACAACGTGTTCGGCGGCGCACCGGGCGGGGCGGCACATCCGCGCCGCCGGAGCGGGAACGGGTACGGCTACGGGCCGGAGCTGCTCGACGAGATGACCCAGACGAAGCTCGTGCACATCGCACCACCGGCATGACCGGACAGCGGCAGAGACACGGAGAGCTTCGGCCGGGCAACGCGGATCCGGGAGACGGCACCTCGCCGGCGGGGGAACGGTACGGCCGGACCTCCGCCGGTTGGGTAGCTCGTCTGCTCCGGCTGCGGAGCAGCGAAAACTCCTCATCGGACGACGACCGGCACGACCGCACCCCCGCCGGCTGGATCGCCCGGGCCCTTCGCGTCCCCGGCCGGGAGCGGCGGATTCTCGTCCAGAGCGCCAAAGCCACCTTCGCTGCGACCGCGGCCTGGCTGCTCGCCACCCTCGTCCTCCACCTGCCTCAGCCCTTCCTCGCTCCCTACGCGGCCGTCTTCCTCGTCGAAGCCACCGTCTACCGCTCCTTCCGCGGGTGGATCCAGCAGGTCGGCTCGGTCGCCTCCGGGGTCCTGCTCGCCGCCGTCGCCGGGCACTTCATCCCGTGGCAGGCCGTCGCGCTCGCCGCCGTCGTCTTCCTCGGGCTCCTCGCCGGGAGCTGGCGGCGGTTCGGGGACGCCGGGGTCTGGGTCGGCGTCACCGGGATGCTCGTCATCTCCTACGGCACCGCGCGCGAGCCCGTCCTCCTCGGCGACCGTCTCCTGGAAACGGCGCTGGGTGCCGCCATCGGCGTCGCCGTCAACACGCTGATCCTCCCGCCGCTCTACGGGGAACGGCTCGCCGCGGCCGCCGGGCGGCTCGGGAAAGCCCTGGCCGCCCTGCTCGAATCGCTGTCGGACCTGATCCGCCGGGACGAGCCGCCGGAGGACCTCGATCACCTGCTGTCCCAGGAGCAGGACACGCGCAGCCTGGTCCTGGCCGCCGAGGAAGCCGTCGGCCTGACGCGGGAAGGGCGGATGCTGAACCTCCGGCGGGGGCGGCCGTCCGCCGGAGCCCGGCACGAACGTCCACTTCGGACGCTCATCGGGCTCTGGCCCGCGACGGCGCAGCTGATCGCCGGCGTGCGGACCACGGCCGGGCGCCGGGAGCACCCGTTCGAATACCCCTGGCCGGACGCGCGGGAAGCGCTGGCCGACCTGATGCACCACCTCGCCGGGGCCGTGCAGGCCGTCGCGGTCGCCGGTGAACCCGTCGAACTGGACGAATGCCGCGCCCTGCTCGGGAAGCTCGAGGAACGGCTGGTGACGGCCGAGGAGGACGGCGTACCCGCCCGGCTCGGCCTCGGCACCATGACGCTGCCCGCGCGGCTGCTGCTGGAACAGCTGGAGAAGCGCTGACCGCTAGTGCACGGCGATCGCGTCGGCGTCGGACCGGTGCCGGCGGCAGGCGGTGCACACCATCGTCTGGCCCAGCAGCGTGCCGTCGCCGGACACCAGCCGCGCGACGTGCAACGTCGGCAGGCCGCACTCCTCGCAGGGGATCGGCTTGCTGTCGCGGCTGATCATGACTCGGTTCGGCATAAGTGGAGCCCCCTGACGGGATGGTAGGTCCCGGCGGGTTACCCCGTGTCCTGCGCCACACTCTTCCGGCGCAGTGACGTCACTCGAACGGCGTAGTCACTTGGCCGGGTACTGCTGCGTGCGCAACAGCTCGGCGAGGTGGACGGCGTTGCGGACCAGGGTCGCGTTCGTCGAGGCCACGGCCTCGGGCGTCTCGTCGAGATCCTGGTAGTCGCCGCCCTGCATGGCCTCGCCGTTCCAGTAGGTCGCGCCCTGGGCCGGCACCGTGAAGCCGACGTCGTTCAGGGCCTGGAAGAGGTCCGCGATGATCTTGTGGGCACCGTCTTCGTTGCCGACGACCGCGGCCACCCCGACCTTGCCGAACATCGCCGGCCGCCCCTCGTCGTCCGTTTCGGACAACTCGGCGTCGAGGCGTTCCAGAACCCGCTGCGCGACGCTCGACATGTGACCGACCCACGTCGGGGTGGCGATCAGCAGGACGTCGGCGGCGGCGATCTTCCGCCGGATGTCCGGCCACGCGTCGCCGTTGCCCATGTCGGCCTCGACGCCCGGCCGGACGTCGTGGTCGACCACCCGGACCAGCTCGCCGGTGGCGCCGCGCTCGGCGAAGAGGTCGAGCAGCTGCCGGGCGATGAGGTCGCTGCTCGACTTCGCCGGCGACGGCTTGAGCGTGCAGGTCAGCGCGAGGACGCGCAAGGTCATGACTGCCTCCTGGGATGGGTGCCGACGCCGAGGTGGGCGAACCCCGCTCCGGCGAGGACGTCGGGATCTAACAGGTTGCGGGTGTCGACGACGACCGCCCGGTCGGCGGACGCGGCCAGCCGGGCCCAGTCGAGGTCCCGGAATTCGGGCCATTCGGTGAGCACGACCAGCGCCGCGGCGTCCTTGGCCACCAGGTACGGGTCGTCGACGACCTGGACCGAGCCCATGCCGGGCACGCACGCGACGGCCGGGTCGTGCGCGGTCAGCTCGGCGCCCGCGCGGGCCAGGTCGTCGGCCACCGCCAGGGCGGGGGAGTCGCGCAGGTCGCCGGTGCCGGCCTTGAAGGCCAGCCCCAGCAGGCCGATGCGGGCCCCGGCGAGGGAGCCGGCCGGAGAACCGGTGACGGCCTGCCGCACGGTCCGGACCACCCGGGCGCGCTGCCGGGCGTTGACGCGGACCGCGTCCCGGAGGATGCCGAAGTCGACCCCTGCCGACTCGGCCGCGTGCAGCAGCGCCGAAGTGTCCTTCGGCAGGCACGACCCGCCCCAGCCGGGGCCCGGCGCGAGGAACTCCGGGCCGATCCGCGCGTCGAGGCCCATGGTGCGCGACACCTCGCGGACGTCCGCGCCGAACCGCTCGCACAGTTCGGCCAGGACGTTCACATAGGACAGTTTCACGGCGAGGAACGCGTTGCTCGCGTACTTCGCGAGTTCGGCGCTGGCCGAGTCGGTCGCCACCACCGGGGCGCCGGTCGGCTCGTACAGCCGCGCGACCTGGTGCGCCGCCGGCGAATCCGCCGGATCGGTGCCGACGACCACCCGGTCCGGGTGGAGGAAATCCTCGACGGCGTGACCTTCGCGGAGGAACTCCGGGTTGGCCACCACCGGCAGGTCGTCGCGGCCCAGCAGGTGCGGGAGCCGGGCCGCGGTGCCGACCGGCACCGTCGACTTGGTCACCAGCACGCACCCGGGTCGCAGCAGCCGCCCGAGCTGCGGCACGACCTGTTCGAGCACGCCGAGGTCGGGCCGGCCGTCCTCGGCGGGCGGGGTCGGCAGGCACAGGAAGACGAGGTCCGCGCCGTAGAGCTCGGCCTGGGCGGTGGTGAAGCTCAGCGTCCGGTCGGCGAGGCCCTGGCCGACCAGCTCGGCGAGGCCGGGTTCGGCGATCGAGACGAGACCCCGGCCCAGGTCGTCCACTTTGGACTCGTCGGCGTCCACGCAGGTGACCCGGTGCCCGAGCCGCGCGAAACACGCGGCGCTGGTCAGCCCGACGTAGCCCGCACCGACGATTCCGATGTGGTCAGCCATGCGCCACCCGCATCTCCAGGGCCGAACGCGTCGCAGCCAGTACGCGCTCCTCGCCGAGCAGCAGCAGTCCGCCGTCCGGCTCTTCGCCGTGCGGGTCGCCGACGTTCCCGGCCCACAGCACGACGTGCTGCCGCGCCGACGGCGGCGGACCCCACAGCCGCGGCGGGGTGGGGCCGAACAGCAGCACCGACGGCGTGCCGAACGCCGTGGCGAGGTGCCCGACGCCGGTGTCGCCGCAGACCACCAGGGCCGCGCCGGCCACCAGCGCGGACAGTTCCGCCAGGCCGGTGCGCCCGGCCAGCACGGCCTCGCCGCCGAGCCCGGCCGCGTCGGCGATCGACATCGCCAGGTCGCGCTCGGCCACGCTGCCGGTGAGCACCACGCGGTGTCCGGTCGCGGCGAGGTCCCGGACGACGGTCGCGAACCGCTCGGGCGGCCAGCGCCGGGCCGGGAACGCCGCGCCGGGGTGCACCACGACCGCGTCCGGTGCCGGGCTCGGGCCCGGCGGCGCGGGCAGGTGCAGGGCCGACCGGTCGGCCTCCAGGTGGTGGTATTCGACGAGCCGGCACCAGCGGTCCACTTCGTGCACATCGTCGCGCCATTCGAGCCCCGGCACGTCCGGGAAGTCGGGGTGGCGGTGGGTCAGCAGCTCGGCCGGGTCGGTGTCGAGCAGGTCGTGGAGGCTCTCCGGGCCGCTGCCGTGCAGGTTCACCGCCAGCCGCGGCGGCGGGCCCGGCCAGGCGAGTTCGCCGAGCCCGGACGTCGGCAGCAGCTCGTCGACCGCGTCGAGAAGCTCCACCAGGTCCCGCAGGCTCTCCGGCGCGGCCAGCACCAGCCGGTCGCCGGGGTACGCCGCACGCAGCGCGCGCAACGCGGGCATCGCCGTCAGCAGGTCGCCGACGCCGAGCGCGCGCAGCACGAGGACCGCGGAGCTCACGGCCACGACCCCTCCTCCGATGCGCACACGACCATTTCGCGGACTTCGGCGCCGGGTGGCTGCTGCAGCGCGAAGACGACGGTGTTCGCGACGTGCTCGGGCTGGTTGAGCTTCGCGTCCGGCGGCGGCTTGTACTGGTCGGTGCGGTCGTCGAAGAAGTGCGTCCACATCCCGCCCGGGACGAGCAGCGTGACGCCGACGCGCCCGGCCAGCTCGGCGGCCAGCGCGCGGGTGAAGCCGACGACGCCGAACTTCGAGGCGCAGTAGGCGGTCGCGTCGCTCACCGCCTTGATGCCCAACGTGGACGCCACGGTGACGACCGTGCCGTGCGAGCGTTCCAGGTAGGGGAGCGCAGCGCGGATCACCGCGGCCGTGCCGAACAGGTTCACCTTGACCACCCGCTCCCAGTCCTCGGTGGACACTTCGCCGAGCGGTCCGCAGGCGTCGGTGCCGGCGGCGGTGAAGACGCCGTCCAGGCCGCCGGCGCGCTCGGCGAGCTCCCGGACCGCGGCCTCGGTCGCGGCGGTGTCGGTGAGGTCGGCTTCGACGTACTCCGCCGGGTCTTCGGGCCGGACGCGGTCGAGGATGTACGGGGTGCCGCCGGCCTTGCGGACGGCGTCGACGGTGGCGGCGCCGAGTCCGGACGCGCCACCGGTGATCAGGACGTTGCCGAGGGGTCGCATCGCTCTCCTTCGCGGGGGAGGGGGTCAGGCACTGGCCGCCGCGGCGACCAGCCGGGAAGTCGAGTAGCCGGGCACGGTCGGGACGAGCACGACCTCGCCACCGTGCCGCTCGACCACTTCGCGTTCGGGCAGGTCCGCGTCGGCGTAGTCGCCGCCCTTCACCCACACGTCCGGGCGCAGCTTCTCCAGGACGGTGGTGGGCGAGGCCTCGTCGAACACGGCGACGGCGTCCACAAAGGACAACGCGGTGAGCAGCCGGGCCCGGTCGCGGTCGCGGACCAGCGGGCGGCCCGGGCCCTTGAGGCTCCGCACCGAAGCGTCGGAATTGAGGCAGACGACGAGCGCGTCGCCGAGGGCGCGGGCCTGCCGCAGCAGGCTGACGTGCCCGGGGTGCAGGAGGTCGAAGCAGCCGCCGGTGGCGATCAGCCGGCCGCCGGTTTCGCGGATCCGCTCGGCGAGGCCGAACGCGTCGGTGGCCGGCTGCGGGTCGGGCACCGGGCCGTCGTTCGTGGACAGCGCGGTCGCACCGCCGGCGGCGACGAACCAGGCGGCCGCCTCGACCGCCGTCACCACGGCTTCGGTCGTGTCCGCACCGCCGAGCAGCGCCGCGGTGGCTGCGGCGGCGAACCGGTCGCCCGCGCCGCACGTGTCGGGCGCGGTGTGGCCCGGCGTCCGCGCCGCGACGGGGATCGGGACGGTCGTTTCGCCGAGGCCGTCGGCGAGCACCGCACCCCGGGACCCGACGGTCACCGCGACCGCGTCGGCGTGCCAGTGGCCGCGCAGCAGCTTGGCCAGCTCGGCCGGTTCCTCGTGCCCGGCGAGCACCGCGCGCGCTTCGGCGAGGTTCGGCGTGACCAGCCGTGTGCCGGGCACCGGCTGCGCCCCGCGCGGGTGCGGGTCCCAGACCACCGGGATCCGCTCGGCCACCTCCCGCAGCAGCCGGCGGACGTCGGGGTGGCGCGTCAGGCCGCGGCCGTAGTCGGCCACCAGGATCGCGCCGGCGTTCTCCACGGCTTCGTGCACCCGGGCGGGCAGCGGGTCGGTGGTCGCCGTGCCGTCGCCGGAATCCAGGCGCAGCAACGACTGCCCGCCCGCGCGGACCCGGGTCTTGCACACCGTGGTGCCGCGCAGCGGCAGCGGCAGCACGGTGACGTCCGGTTCCAGCAGCCCGGTGAGCGCGTGGCCGCCTTCGTCGTCGCCGAGCGGCGTGACCAGGACGACCTCCGCCGCCGATCGCGCGGCCAGCAGGGCGGCCAGGCCGGCCCCGCCGGGGCGGCGGCGCCGGGCCGTCAGGTCGACCACCGGGACCGGCGCCTCGGGGCACAGCCGCTCGGCGGTGCCTTCGGCGTCGACGTCCAGCAGGGTGTCGCCCAGGACGACCAGCGGCTTCACGCGGTCACCCCGAGCGCGTCGTCGAGCGCCGCGCACAGGCCGTGGACCAGCGCCAGGTGCATCTCCTGCACGGTCGCGACGGTCGGCGCTTCGACCGTCACGGCGTCGTCGCACAGGGCGGCGAGCGGGTTCGGGGCGGGGCCGGTCAGCGCCCAGGTCGTCACGCCGAGCTCGTGCGCGGCCTTCGCGGCGGCGACGACGTTCTGGCTGCCGCCGCTGGTGGACAGGCACACCAGGACGTCGCCCGGCCGCCCGTGGGCGTGCACCTGCCGGGCGAACACCTCGTGGTCGCCGTAGTCGTTGACGATCGCGGTGGTCGCGGACGTGTCCGCGTGCAGCGCGATGGCCGAGAGGGGACGGCGTTCGTGGCGGAACCGGCCGACGAGCTCACCGGTCAGGTGCTGGGCTTCGGCGGCGCTGCCACCGTTGCCGCAGGCGAGCAGCCTGCCACCGGCTTCGAAGACGCCGGCGAGGTGCCGGCCCCACGCGATGATCTTGGGGGCGGATTCACGGGCCCGGCCGGCCGCTTCGGCCAGCGCGGCGAGATGGTCTTCCATCACGGCACCTCCTTCTTCTCCGGCGACGCCGCGCCGGTCGGGGTGGAGCGCGGACGCCGGAGCACGAACGGCCCCAGCGCGAGCAGGTCGATCGGGGCCGAGCCGAAGCACTCGAGGGCGTCTCGCGGGGAGTCGACCATCGGACGGCCGGCGGTGTTGAGGCTGGTGTTGATCACGACCGGCAGGCCGGTCCGCCGCTCGAAGGCGGCCAGCATCCGGGCCAGCACCGGGTTTTCGCGTTCTTCGACGGTCTGTACGCGAGCCGTGCCGTCGACGTGTGTGACGGCCGGGATGCGGTCGCGCCAGCCCTCGGCGACGTCGTGCACGAACAGCATGTACGGGCTGGGCAGCGGGCCGCGGCTGAAGATTTCGGCCGCCCGCTCGGCCCGCACCATCGGCGCCACCGGGCGGAACTGCTCGCGGCCCTTGACGTCGTTGAGGCGCTCGAGGTTCGCCTTGCGGCCGGGGTGGGCCAGCAGCGACCGGTGGCCGAGGGCCCGCGGGCCGAACTCGGCGCGGCCCTGGAACCAGGCGATCACTTCGTCGTTCGCCAGCGCTTCGGCGACGGTCTCGGCGAGGTCGTCCGGTCGTTCGTACGGCAGCTTGGCCTGGACGAGGATTTCTTCCAGCTCCTCGTCGGTCCACCCGCGGCCGAGCCCGGCGTCGCCCATGGACGTGCGGGGCTCCCCGGCGTCGGCGGCCAGCTGCAGCGCGGCGCCGAGCGCGGTGCCCGCGTCCCCGGCGGCGGGCTGCACCCAGATCCGGTCGAACGGGCCCTCGGCGTGCAGCCGGCTGTTGGCGACGCAGTTGAGCGCGATCCCGCCCGCCATCGCCAGGTCGCGCTGGCCGGTGGCCTCGTGCAGCCAGTCCGCCAGCTCGAGGAGGATGTCTTCGAGGACTTTCTGGACACTCGCGGCGAGATCGGCGTGCCGCCGGGTGAGTTCCTCGCCGGCTTCGCGTCGCGGGGCGAGGTCGGCCAGGTTGACGCCCGAGGCGTGGAAGCCGCCGTCGCCGGTGACGTGGACGTGCTCGCAGAGTTCGTCGAGGAAAGCCGGCTTGCCGTAGGAGGCGAGTGCCATGACCTTGTACTCGTCGCTGGACCGCGCGAAGCCGCAGTGCTCGGTGAGGTCTTCGTAGAGCAGGCCGAGCGAGTGCGGCAGTTTCTGCGCGGCCAGTTCCTTGAACCGCCCGTCGCGGTACTCACCGGCCAGGTAGGACGTGCTTTCGCCGCGGCCGTCGGCGACCAGCACGGCGCAGTCGCCGAACGGCGCGGCGAGCGCGGCCGAGGCGGCGTGGGCGACGTGGTGGCGGACGAACTTGACGATGCCGGGATCGAGCCCGGGCAAGGCGGACTTCAGGAAGAGGGGCGCCCGCTTGGCGAACTCCGTCCGCAGCTCCTCACCGCTCGGGTCGTGCCCGGGCAGGCCCGGCTCGACGAGCGCGGGGTCGTAGGAGTAGCCGACGGCGTCGAGGTCCTTCGCGGACAGTCCCGCCCGGGCGAGGCACCAGGCGGCGGCCTGGGCGGGCTGTTCCCAGGTGGAGAACGGCACCGCCTGCTTGCCGTGCTTGCGGCGGCTGAAGCGTTCTTCCTCCGCCGCGGCGACGATCTCCCCGTCCACCACCAGCGCTGCGGCCGGGTCGTGGAAAACGGCGTTGATCCCGAGTATGCGCATCGACCTGCCTCTGGCGTTTCGGCGCGGACTCGCAGGGCCCGCTCTCGCCTATAGCGCTACCCGGCGAAGTCGTTGATAAACGATGGCGCGCATAAGCCCTGGGCGTCGCTACTCAGCGCGACGGCGCGCGGCGGAACCACGCCGCAGTGCGACGGAGGCCGTCGTCGGCGTCGATCTTCGGTTCCCAGCCGAGGACGTCGCGGGCGAGGGTGATGTCGGGGCAGCGCCGCTGCGGGTCGTCGACGACGGCGTCGATGTACTCGACGGGGGAGCGGGAGCCGGTGATGTCCTTGATCCGCTCGGCCACCTGACGGACGGTCAGCTCGTCCGGGTTGCCGATGTTCACCGGTCCGGGGTGGCCCGACCGCGCGAGGGCGAGCAGGCCGCGGACGGTGTCCTCGACGTAGCAGATGGACCGGGTCTGTTCGCCGGTGCCGGTGACGGTGATCGGCTCGTTCCGGAGCGCCTGGTCGAGGAATGCCGGGATCATCCGGCCGTCGTGGGCGCGCATGCCGGGGCCGTAGGTGTTGAAGATCCGCGCGATCCCCGTGTCCGCGCCGAATTCGCGGCGGTAGGCCGAAGTCAGTGCTTCGGCGTAGCGCTTGGCCTCGTCGTAGACGCTGCGTGGCCCGATCGGGTTGACGTTACCCCAATACCCTTCGCGCTGCGGGTGTTCCAGGGGATCGCCGTAGACCTCGCTGGTCGAGGCGAGGACGAACCGGGCACCATCGCGGCGGGCCAGTTCGAGGGCGTTCTCGGTGCCGTGCGACCCCGCGCGCAGCGTCTCGATCGGCAGGGCGAGGTAGTCGCGGGGTGACGCGGCCGAGGCCAGGTGGAACACGACGTCGGCTTCGCAGCTCAGCGGCATCGGCTGGGTGACGTCGTGGCGCACGAACCGGAACCGGTCGTAGTGGCGCAGGTGGTCCAAGGAGTCCGCCGAGGACGTCGCGAGGTTGTCGACGGCGACGACTTCGATGCCCTCTTCGAGCAGCAGCTCGCACAGGTGGGCGCCGACGAAGCCGGCACCCCCGGTCACCACCGCACGCTCGAACCGCCTGGCCACTCCCGGATCCGTCATGCCGTGGCGGCTACCCGGCCCCGGTGGGCGCAAACCCGTGTAACGGGGTGGCGAGCGGGTAAGCGCCACCACCATGCGAGTTCTGCTCACCGGTTGGGCCAGTTTTCTGCACGGGGAAGCCACGGCGGGTGACGTCCTGAGCCTGCGCGCGGCCGGGGCCGCGCTGGCCGAGGCCGGGATCGACCACCGGGTCGCGTGGAGCCCCGGCTTCCGGCCCGGCACCCTGCACCTGCCCGACGCGCCCCCCGACGACTACACCCACGTGGTGTTCGCCTGCGGCCCGGTCCACGGGCCGCAGGTGCGTTCGCTGCACGAACGCTACGCGGCTTGCCGCCGGCTCGCGGTCGGCGTGTCCGTACCCGACGCCGAAGACCCGGCGGTGACGGGGTTCCACCGGGTCCTCCCGCGCGACGACGGCGTCACCACCGAACTCGACCTTTCCCTGGGTGCACCGGTGTCGCCCACGCCGGTGCTGGGCGTGATCCTGGCCCCGCGCCAGCCGGAATACGGCAGCGCGGGCCGGCACGGCGACGTCCACGAGGCACTGACCGGCTGGCTCGCCGGCCTGGACTGCGCCCGCGTGCCGCTGGACACGCGCCTGGCGCACGAGGACTGGGAGCGGTGCGCGACCCCGGACCAGTTCGCCGCCGTGGTGTCCAAAATGGACGCCGTGGTGACGACCCGGCTGCACGGACTGGTCCTCGGGCTCAAGGCCGGGGTGCCGGTGCTCGCCGTCGACCCGGTGGCCGGCGGCGGGAAGGTGACCGCGCAGGGCACCGCGCTGGACTGGCCGGTGGTGGCCGCTTCGGACGTCACGGACCCGGCGTTGCTCGACGCCCGCCTGAAGTGGTGCCTGTCGGCGAAGGTGCGGCCACCCGCGCACCCGGCATCCTTGGCCGCGCTGGTCGACGAGCTGGTGGGGGCGCGGTGAGCGCGCGCACGACCGTCGTCATCGCCACCCGCAACCGCGCCACCGAGCTGGCGCGCACCCTCACCCGGCTGTCCTCTTTGGACCCCCGGCCGCCGGTCATCGTGCTGGACAACGCCTCGGAGGACGACACGGCCGCGGTCGCCCGGCGTTATCGATGCGTCCGCGTGATCCGGCTGCCGCAGAACCTCGGCGCCGCCGCGCGCACCCTCGGCGTCATCGCGGCCGACACGCCGTACGTCGCCTTCAGCGACGACGACTCGTGGTGGGCACCGGACGCGTTGGTGGAGGCGGAGCGGATCTTCGACGAGCACCCGCGGACCGGCCTGCTCGCCGCGCGCACCCTCGTCGGCCCGGAATGCCGGGACGACCCGGTGACGCCCGAAATGGAGCGCAGCCCGCTGGGGCACCCGGACGGCGCGCCCGGGCCGCTGGTGCTCGGCTTCCTGGCGTGCTCGGCGATCGTCCGCCGCTCGGCGTACCTGCAAGTGGGTGGCTTCAGCCCGCTGCTGCACTTCGGCGCGGAAGAACAGCTGCTGGCCTACGACCTGGCCGCGCGCGGCTGGGAGGTCTGCTACGTCGGACGTCTGCGCGCCCACCACCACCCGTCCCCGTCGCGCCCACCGTCGTCGTGGCGCCGCCGGGCCGAACTGCGCAACCAGCTGCTCATCGCCGTGCTGCGCCGCCCGCCGCGAGTGTGTCGCCGCGAAGTGGCACGGACGCTGGTGCGGGCGCCCGGCGCCGTCCTCGGCGCGGTCCCGCGGCTGCCGCGGGCGCTGAGCTCGCGGCGCGTCCTGCCCGCCCACGTCGAACACCAGGCCCGGACTCTGGAAAGGACCGCCGAATGGCGCGAATCTCGGTCGTGATCATCACCCGCAACCGCCGGTCGCAGCTGCGGGAGACCCTGGACCACATGACGTCCTTACCGGACGCGGCGCCCCTCTTCGTCGCGGACAACGGGTCCGCGGACGGCACGGCCGACATGGTCGCCCGCGAGTTCCCGGGCGTCCGCCTGTTCCGGCTGGCGGAGAACCTCGGCGCGGTGGCCCGCAACATCGCGGTCGAGGAGGTGACGACCCCGTACGTGGCCTTTTGCGACGACGACACGACGTGGCAGCCCGGCGCGCTCACCCAGGCCGCCGACCTGCTGGAGTCGTATCCGGGGCTCGGCTCGGTGACCGGGCGCTGCCTGGTCGAGCCCGGCCTGGCCGAGGACCCGATCACGCCGGAACTGCGCGAGTCCCCGGTCCCCGGCCCGGACTGGCTGCCGGGGCCGGCGCTGCTCGGCATCATGGCGGGCTTGACGGCGGTGCGCGTCAGTGCGTTCCGCGAGGTCGGCGGCTTCTCGACCCGGATGTGGCTCGGCGGCGAGGAGGAGTTGTTCGCCCTCGACCTCGCGGCGCGCGGCTGGTGGATGTGCTGGGCGGAGGACGTGGTGATCCACCACGCGCCGTCGAAGCTGCGCGACCCGCGCCACCGCCGCCGCCTGGGCATCCGCAACACGATGTGGACGCTCCTGCTGCGCCGCCCCTGGCCGGCGGTCTTCCGCCGCGGCCGCGAGGTCCTGCGCACCGCGCCTCGCGACTCTGACATAGAGCAATCTAGATCGATATGAGTCAGTTGGCACTACGTCATTCGAGTGATGTATGTCAGATTGAGTCGGTCTGGCTAGACTCGCC
>NZ_JBSGJD010000076.1:0-36632 GCF_053605405.1 Amycolatopsis sp. NPDC003861 | reverse complement strand
GGTCACACTAGACCGGTAGGGGGTTGTTGTTCAATTGGGGTGTTTTGGTAAACCGGGGCGCGGGCGACACGCCCCATGGGCCAAAAAACCCCCGCGCGGCCCCCCCGGGGGGGGTGGCGCGGCGCGGTCGGTCCCAGGTGGGACTAGCCCGAGAACGGCCCGTCTTCCGGAAGACGGAGGTCCGGCTTGTCGAGCTCCTCCACGTTGACGTCCTTGAACGTGATGACCCGGACGTGCTTGACGAAGCGGGCCGGGCGGTACATGTCCCAGACCCACGCGTCGGACATGCGGACCTCGAAGTACACCTCGCCGCCGCCGTCGCGGACCTGGACGTCCACCGCGTTCGCCAGGTAGAACCGACGCTCGGTCTCCACCACGTACGAGAACTGGCCGACTATGTCGCGGTACTCGCGGTACAGCGAGAGCTCCATCTCGGTCTCGTACTTCTCGAGATCCTCTGCGCTCATGAAATCCGCGCCCCTCCTCGGGATCGTGCCGCTGCTCCGCCGGCGGAGCGTTCATTGTGACCCACAGCCGCGGCCGGGGCATGCAGCGGCAGGCTGAGTTGTGGTTCCAAAGCTTCGTCGAGGACGGCCGTCAGGCTCGCGCCGCCGCCGTTCTCCATGGCCTTCTCCAGCGCCGCATACGTCAGCAGGACCGGCCGCGCGGGCCGCAGGCCGTGCTTGACGGCCACCGTGGCCACGTTCGTGTAGGACCAGCGGTGGACGTCGCTGGGACCGTGTTCGCGCAGCGCCGCCATGTGATCGGACGTGCTGTACCCCTTGTGGACGTCGAACCCGTAGTGCGGGAAGTCGTTGTGGTAGCCCGCCATGATGCGGTCTCGCGTCACCTTGGCCAGCACCGACGCGGCCGCGATGCAGGCCACCGAACGGTCGCCCTTGATGACCGCCGCGTTCGGAGCCGTCAGGCCGGGGACGCGGAAGCCGTCGGTGAGGATGTAGCCCGGCTGGACCCGCAGGGCCGCCGCGGCGCGGCGCATGCCCTCCAGGTTCATCACCCGGATGCCGTAGAGATCGACCTCTTCGGTCGGGATGACGATCACCGAGAAGTCGACGGCCCGGGCGAGGACCAGGTCGTAGACCCGGTCGCGCGCCTTGGCCGTCATCATCTTCGAGTCCGTCAGCTCGGTGAGCTTCGCCGCGTCGCCCTGTTTGAGCACGCAGGCCGCGACCACCAGCGGCCCCGCGCACGCGCCGGCGCCGGCTTCGTCCACGCCAGCGACCGGGCCGAGACCACGGCGGTCGAGCGCGCCTTGCAGACCCCAGAAGAGGTCGCCGCGCACCACGGCTCGCGGCGGCCGGATCGGCTCGGCCGCCGTCAGGGGAACGGGAAGTGTCAAAGCTGGATCACCCGTCTGCCGGCAAGGGGCTAGGGCTTCCGCCCGGCCGCCCGGCGCAGTCCGGACTTGAGTTTGCGACCGAGGAACAACGCCGGCCACGCCGCCGCGATCCCGGCGCCGAGCGGGAGCCCGCTCTGCCAGGCCGGCGCGCCCAGGGCCACCGGCTGCGCCGCTTCCTGCGGGTTGTGGTCGGAGATGCCGCCCCACCGGCTCGGCGGCAGGACGATGATCCGTGCCTTGCCGATGACGTTCTCCACCGGGACCGCGCCGTTCACACCGCCGCCACCCTGGAACCGGGAGTCGTCGGAGTTGTTGCGGTTGTCGCCCTGGACCCAGAGCATCCCGGCGGGAACCTTGACCGGCTCGAAGGTCTTCTGCTCTTGGACGGCCGGGTCTTCCCAGTGGATGTACGGCTCGTCGAGCGCCTTGCCGTCCACGATCATCCGGCCCTGCGGGTCGCAGCACTGGACGGTCTGGCCGCCGACGGCGATCACCCGCTTGACGAAGTCGCGCTCGTCCGGCGGGGCGAACCCGACCAGCGAGCCGAGACCCCGCAGGCCCTGGACGATGATGTTGCCCGACTCCTGCGGCGCGATCTCGTTGTTGATCCACGCCTGCGGGCCCTTGAACACGATCACGTCACCCGGGGCGGGCTCGGTGAAGTCGTAGGTGACCCGATCGACGAGGATCCGGTCCCCGGTGCACCCGGGGCACCCGTGCAGGGTGGCCTCCATGGAGCCCGAAGGGATCATGAAGACCTTCGCGAGGAATGTCTGGATCAGGATCGTGAGCACCAGGGCGATCACGAGCAGGATCGGCAGTTCCTTCCAGAACGACCGTTTCTTGGCGGGCTTGGCTCGCCGCCGGCGGGATCCCCCGCGCTCCTCGGAGCGGGACAGCCTGGGCTTGTCCTCCTCGGAGCGATCGGGGTCATCCTCGGGAGCGTTCTGGGACACGGGTTCGGCCACGTCGTCAGGCTACCGGTAACGGGGTGGTGACTCAGTTAGCCGACGCCGTCTCGCGGTTCTCGCGACGCTCCTTGATCTTGGCCTTCTTGCCGCGGAGGTCGCGCAGGTAGTACAGCTTCGCGCGCCGCACGTCACCGCGCTTGTGGACCTCGATCTCGGCGAGGTTCGGCGAGTGCACCGGGAAGGTGCGCTCGACGCCGACGCCGAACGAAACCTTGCGCACGGTGAAGGTCTCCCGGATGCCACCGCCCTGACGGCGGATGACCACGCCCTGGAAGACCTGGTTGCGCTCGCGGTTGCCCTCGATGACGCGGACACTCACCTTGAGCGTGTCGCCCGGGCGGAAGTCCGGGATGTCGGAACGCAGCGACTGCTTGTCCAGCGCGTCCAGGGTGTTCATCGGTGGTCCGTCCTCGTCTTCGGTATGGCTTGCGTACAGATCCCGGGCGCGCAACGGTGCCGCTGCGGGCGACCCGGGGGGCTGATGGCGGGCTCGTGGACGAGGAGGTCCACTCACGCCAACCTGTCAAGTATTACAGACCGGGATCGGGCCGGGAGAACCGGCCCTCGGCCTGCTCGGGGTCCAAGCCCTCGAGGACCCCGCGATCGTGCTTGTCGAGACTACCTTCCGGCAGCGCCGCCAGGAGATCGGGGCGGCGGCGGGCGGTGCGCTTGAGGGCCTGGTCACGCCGCCAGCGGTCGATCAGCGCGTGGTTGCCCGACCGCAGGACGTCCGGCACGGCCAGCTCCCGCCACACCTCCGGGCGCGTGTAGCTGGGCCCTTCGAGCAGGCCGTCGGAGAACGAGTCCTCCGCGGCCGAACGCGCGTTGCCGAGCACCCCGGGCAGCAGCCGGACGACGGCCTCGACCATGACCAGCACCGCCGCCTCGCCGCCGACCAGCACGTAGTCGCCGATCGACACCTCGTCGACCGGCATCCGGCGGGCGGCGTCGTCGACGACCCGCTGGTCGATGCCCTCGTACCGGCCGCAGGCGAACACCAGGTGCTTTTCCGACGCGTAGGCGTGGGCCAGCTCCTGCGTGAACGGCCGCCCGGCCGGCGTCGGGACGACGAGCCGCGTCTCGGACGTGCAGACGTCGTCGAGTGCCGGGCCCCAGATCTGCGGCTTCATCACCATGCCGGGGCCGCCGCCGTACGGCGCGTCGTCGACCGCGCGGTGCACGTCGTGCGTCCAGTCGCGCAGGTCGTGCACGCCGACCTCGATGAGGCCGCGGTCGATCGCCCGGCCCAGCAGCGCGGCGCGCAGCGGGTCGAGGTACTCGGGGAAGATCGTGACGACGTCGATCCGCATGTCAGGCGTCCAGGAGCCCTTCCGGCGGGTCGAGCACGACCCGGCCGCCGGCGACGTCCACCGTGGGGACGATCGCGCGGACGAACGGCACCAGCACGTCCCGGCCCTCGACGTCGAGCTCCAGGAGCTCGCCCGCCGGCGAGTGGACGACCTCGACGACCTTGCCGACGACCGTGCCGTCGGCGAGCTCGGCCCGCAGGCCGGCCAGCTCGTGGTCGTAGAACTCGTCCGGGTCCGACGTGGGCGGCAGCGTGGCCGTGTCGGCCACCAGCAGCGCGCCTCGCAGCGTCTCGGCGACGTCGCGGGTCAGGACCTCCTCGAAACGCACCAGCAGCCGCCCGCTGTGTTCGCGGGCGGCTGCGATGGTGAGGTCCCTTTTGCTGCCGTCACGCAGCTTCGTCGTGACGGCCGCACCGATCTTGAACCGCTCTTCCGGCGAGTCCGTGCGCACGTCCACCGCGAGTTCTCCGCGGATGCCGTGCGCCTTCGCGATGCGGCCGACTACGACGTCCATCCTGACCGTTTTCCGTGAAGGCTCAGCGGTCGGTGTCGACGACGTCCACGCGGACGCCGCGGCCACCGATGCCGCCCATGACGGTGCGCAGAGCGGTCGCCGTGCGACCACCCCGGCCGATCACCTTGCCGAGGTCGTCGGGGTGCACGTGCACCTCGAGCGTGCGGCCACGGCGCGTGGTCAGCAGCTCGACCCGGACCTCGTCCGGGTTGTCGACGATCCCGCGCACCAGGTGCTCGAGGGAGTCCGCGAGGAAACTCACTCGGACTTCTCGCCCTCAGCGGCCTCCGCCTTCTCGGCCTCGGCCTTCTTCGGGGCGGACTTCTTCTTCGGCGTGGTGGCCTCGGTGGAGGGCTCCTCGCCGGCCGCGGCCAGCGCCGCGTTGAACAGGTCCTGCTTGGACGGCTTCGGCTCGGCCACCTTCAGGGTGCCCTCGGCGCCCGGCAGGCCCTTGAACTTCTGCCAGTCACCGGTGATCTCCAGCAGGCGCTGGACCGGCTCGGTCGGCTGCGCGCCGACACCCAGCCAGTACTGGGCGCGCTCGGAGACGACCTCGATCAGGCTCGGCTCTTCCTTCGGGTGGTACTTGCCGATCGTCTCGATGGCCTTGCCGTCCCGGCGGGTGCGCGCGTCGGCGACGATGATGCGGTAGTACGGCGCACGGATCTTGCCGAGGCGCTGCAGCTTGATCTTGACGGCCACGGGTGTGGGTTCTCCTCGAATCTCTCTGGTGCTGGGCTGGGCGCACGCGGGCCGAGTGGGGACACGGACGCGGGCACCCGAAGGTCAGGAGCTTTCGCACGGTGAGAGGGTCCGGCGGAAGCAGGCAGTGACCCATTCTGCCAGACGGCACCCGCGCCCCTAGAAAGAGGCCACCCCGAGCGCCCCGAGCAGGATGGTCAGCGCCGGGAGGAAGTTGTTCACCTGGTGCGCGACGATGCTGCCCGGCAGGCGGCCGGTGACCAGCCGCACCAGGCCGATCGGCACCGCGATGACCAGCAGCAACGTCGTCCGCAGGGGCTCGAGGTGGCTGGCCGCGAAGACCGCCGTAGACAGCAGGAAGGCCGCGACCCGGCCCCACCGCTCGCTGCGCCACTGCAGTTGTTCCGCGGCACCCCAGAGCAGGCCGCGGTAGATGATCTCCTCGCAGATCGGGCCGAGCAGCCAGAGGTAGACGAACATCACCAGGGCCGCGGAGATCGACATCCGGCGGTCCTCGACCAGCGCGCTGATCGCCGACGTCGCGTTCGCGTCGCCGACCAGCTGCGTCCACAGGTAGGCGGCGAGGGTGGTGAAGACGAGCCCGACGCAGCCGTAGCGCAGCCCGGTCTTCACGTCGGCCCAGCGCCACTCGAGCCGCAGGTCGGACACGGGCCCGTTGCCGCGGACGAAGGTGATCAGGACCGCGACGCCGGCCGCGATCATCGTCGGCAGCATGGTGCCGAGCAGCACGACGCGCATCGGCAGCGGGCCGGGACCGGTGTCGCCGACGAGGACGGACACGAAGGCCGCCGAGGCCAGCAGCACGGCCTCGACGAGCAGGAAGGCGCCGAAGCCCCACCGGTGCCGCGGCGCCGGCGGCAGGAAGGCGGTCGCGGCGGGCTCCTCGGGCTCGGGGAACGGCGTGGCGTCGGCAGCCGGGTCCCGGGGCTGGGAAGTGGTCACGCCTTGCCCTCCGCGTCGGTCGGCTCCAGAGGTCGAGCCTAGCCGCCGCGATGTGATCTCACAGTATCCGTCCAGCTACTGTCCATCGAACTTCGCAACGGTCAGTGCGCGACGAACAGGAGCACCGCGGGCGGCAGGTTGTTGGCCGCGTGGGCGATCACCCCGGCGCTGACCCGGCCGGACAGGTGCCGGGCCAGTCCCATCGCGATGCCCTGGCCGAACAGGGCGATCGTGCGGGTCGGCTCGCCGTGCAGCTGGGCGAACACGAGCGAGGTGAGCACGAGCACCACCCACGGCGGGATCCGGTGGACCGACAGCGCGTTCCACAACGTGCCGCGGACCAGCAGTTCTTCGGTGATCGGCGCGCCGGCGATGACGATCACCGCCGCGAGCACCAGCCACACCGTGTCGCCGTCGAAGGTGTCGGCGAGGTCGGTCAGCGGGCTGTCGGAGACGTCGTCGGCGCCGTAGACCGCGATCAGCATCAGGTTGAGCAGGTAGCCGACGACCAGGGCGAGCACCCCGCAGGCGAGGCCGATCCGGACGTCGCGCCAGGTCGGTTTGAGGCCGAAGTCGGCGCGCAGCCCCTGTCCCCAGCGCCACGAGCCCACCGCCGGGCCGAGGCCGAGCAGGAGGTTCGGCACGAACGCCAGGAGCAGGAGCGGGCCGATGTCGTGCAGCTCGAGGGGGTCGAACTCGCCGACGTTGCGGTTGACCGCCGCGGCGATGATCAGGTTGGCCAGGTAGTAGCCGGCGATGCCCGCGAAGAACGCCACGAAACACCAGTGCGCTCCCAGCACGCGCCGTGCGCCGTCGTCGTCCGTCACGTCTCCCACGCTAAAGTGCCGACCCCGCAACGGAATCAGCGGGGTCTACGCGTGGACGACGCCGCCGAGCACGATGTGCGACGGATGCCGCAGGACGCCCAGGTCCTCGCGCGGATCGCTCGGGTAGACGAGCAGGTCGGCGGGCGCGCCGTCGGCGATGCCGGGGTGGCCGAGCCAGTCGCGGGCGGCCCAGGACGCGCTCGCGAGGGCCTGCTCGCGGGTCAGGCCGGCGCGGTGGAGCGCCTCGATCTCGTCGACGAGCCTGCCGTGCTCGACCATCCCGCCGGCGTCGCTGCCCGCGAAGACGCGTACGTCGGCTTCGATGGCCGAAGCGACCATCTCGCCCACGCCCGCATGCAGCGCGCGCATGTGCGCGGCGTACGTCGGGTACTTGCCCGCCTTGTCCGCGATGCCCGGGAAGTTCTCGATGTTGATCAGCGTCGGGACCAGGGCGACGTCGTGCCGCGCCAGCTCGGCCAGTTGGTCGGCGCTCAGGCCGGTGCCGTGTTCGAGGCAGTCGATACCGGACGCGATCAGCCCCGGCAACGCCGCTTCGCCGAACACGTGCGCGGTAACGCGGGCGCCGTGGTCGTGCGCCACCTTGACGGCTTCGGCCAGGACGTCGTCCGGCCACAGCGGCGCGAGGTCGCCCACGCCGCGGTCGATCCAGTCGCCGACGAGCTTGACCCAGCCGTCGCCATCCCGCGCCTGCTCGGCGACCGCGTCCGGCAGCTGCTCCGGGTCCTCGAGCTCGATGCCGAGGCCCGGGATATAGCGCTTGACCAGGGCGAGGTGCCGTCCGGCGCGGATGATCGTCGGCAGGTCGGCCCGCTGCTGCAGCGGCCGGACGTCGATGGGCAGCCCGCAGTCGCGGATGAGCAGCGTCCCGGCGTTCCGGTCGGTGATCGCCTGCTCGGCCGCCTCGTCGAGCGAAACGGGGCCGCCGACGCCGATGCCGGGGTGGCAGTGCGCGTCGACCAGGCCGGGCACGAGGAAGACGTCCCGGCCCAGGGTCTCGGCGTCCGGCACCGGCTCGAACGAGATCCGGCCGCCGGTGATCCACAGCTCCCCCGGCTCGCCGCCGGGCAGGATCACCCCGGCGGCGTGGAGCGCGGTGCTCAATTGTCCTTGGGGTTCTTCGGCAGCTTGAACTTCGACGGGTCGAAGCCCGGGACGTCGTTCATGCCGCCCAGCTGCGACAGGTCGGGCATGCCGCCCGGCATCCCGCCACCCGGGGGCAGCATCGGCATGCCGCCGGGGAAGCCGCCGCGGACCTTGGGGGGCGTGGGGCCGCGGCCCTTCTTGCCCTTCTTGCCCTTGCGGGACTTCGAACCGCCCCCGCCGCCGAAGCCGAACCGGCCGGCCATCTGGGCCATCATCTTGCGGGCCTCGAAGAACCGGTTGACCAGGTCGTTGACCTCCCGGACGGTGACGCCGGAGCCGTTGGCGATGCGCAGCCGCCGGGACCCGTTGATCATCTTCGGGTCTTCGCGCTCGGCCGGAGTCATGCCGCGGATGATCGCCTGCAGCTTGTCCAGGTGCTTGTCGTCGACCTGGGCCAGCTGGTCCTTCATCTGCCCGGCGCCCGGGAGCATGCCGAGCAGGTTGCCGATCGGGCCCATCTTGCGGACCGCGAGCATCTGCTCGAGGAAGTCCTCCAGCGTGAGCTGGCCACTGGAGAGCTTCTCCGCGGCCTTCTCGGCCTGCTTCTGGTCGAAGGCCTGCTCGGCCTGCTCGATCAGGGTGAGCACGTCACCCATGCCGAGGATCCGCGACGCCATCCGGTCCGGGTGGAAGGTGTCGAAGTCCTCGAGCTTCTCGCCGTTGGAGGCGAAGAGGATCGGCTGACCGGTGACTTCGCGCACGGACAGCGCGGCACCACCGCGCGCGTCGCCGTCGAGCTTCGTGAGCACGACACCGGTGAACCCGACGCCGTCGCGGAACGCCTCCGCCGTGGTCACGGCGTCCTGGCCGATCATCGCGTCGACGACGAACAGGACCTCGTCCGGCTCGACCGCGTCGCGGATGTCGGCGGCCTGCTTCATCAGCTCTTCGTCGACACCCAGGCGGCCCGCGGTGTCGACCACGACGACGTCGTGCTGCGCGTGCTTGGCCTCGGCGATGGCGCGGCGGGCGACGTCGACCGGGTCGCCGACGCCGTTGCCGGGCTCGGGCGCGAAGGTGACGACACCGGCGCGCTCGCCGACGACCTGCAGCTGCGTGACGGCGTTCGGGCGCTGGAGGTCGCAGGCGACCAGCATCGGCGCGTGGCCCTGCTTCTTCAGCCACATCGCGAGCTTGCCGGCGAGCGTCGTCTTACCGGCACCCTGCAGACCGGCGAGCATGATCACGGTCGGCGGGGTCTTGGCCAGGTTCAGCCGGCGCGTCTCGCCGCCGAGGATCCCGACGAGCTCCTCGTTGACGATCTTGATGACCTGCTGGGCGGGGTTGAGCGCCTGGGAGACCTCGGCGCCCTTCGCCCGCTCTTTGATCCTCGCGATGAAGGTCTTGACCACGCCGAGGGCGACGTCGGCCTCCAGCAGCGCGATGCGGATTTCGCGCGCGGTGGCGTCGATGTCGGCGTCGGACAGCTTGCCCTTGCGCGTGAGCGTCTGCAGGGCGGCGGTGAGCCGATCGGAGAGGGTGTCGAACACGGGTGTGCACGCTCCAGCTGGGTCGATGGTGGCGCGCCGGACGCGGCCGGCTCTGTCGAGGGTAGTCGCTCCCGCTCCTTCTCTTCGCGGGTGTGCGCACGTTCATACGCATACGTTAAACAACGCGCGGGTCCACTTTCGTGTGACTTCGCGGAAATAGGTGGCGCAGACGGCGGAATTTGGTAAACATAGGTGCATGACCGCTGTCCTGAGCGAACCGGCCATCGACGCCGACGCACCCGTCCCGCTGCGGCGGATCGCCGGGCTGTTCCGCCCGCACCGGGGGCCGCTCGGCGCACTGTTCGCGCTGATCGTCGTGCAAGCCGGCCTCGGCGTGGTGTCGCCGTTCCTGCTGCGCGAAATCCTCGACGACGCCCTCCCGCACCGCGACACGCTGCTGATCAGCCTCCTGGCGGCCGGGATGATCGTCTGCGCGGCTGGCAGCGCCTCCCTCGGCGTCGCCACGACCGGGCTGTCCAACACCATCGGGCAGCGGGTCATGAACGAGCTGCGCGTCTCGGTGTACGGCCACTTCCAGCGGATGTCGCTCGGGTTCTTCACGCGGACGAAGAGCGGCGAGGTGCTCTCGCGGGTGTTCAACGACATCGGCGGAGTGGACAACGTGATCACCACGACGGCCGGGTCGATGGTCCAGAACGCGACCACGACGATCGCCATCGCGGTGGCCCTGGTCCTGCTGGATTGGCAGCTCGCGGCGCTGTCGTTGATCGTGGTGCCGTTGTTCCTGCTGTTCACGCTGCGGCTGGGCAAGAAGCGGCGGACCCTCGCCCGCGGCCGGACCCGCCGGATGGCCCGGCTGACGACGATGGTCGAAGAGTCCCTGTCGGTCACCGGGGTGCTGCTCGCCAAGACCATGGGCAACGAGCGGGCGATGCGCGAGCGTTTCGCGGCGGAGTCGCGGGAGATCGCTTCGCTGGAACGAGCGGCCGCTCTGGCCGGCCGCTGGCAGATCGCGTCGCGGGCGATGAGCCTGACGGTGATCCCGGCCCTGGTCTACTGGATCGCCGGGCTGGCGCTGGCGGGCGGTGCGTCGCCGATCTCGCTCGGCACCGTCGTGGCGTTCACCAGCATGCTCAACCGGCTGGTCGCGCCGGCGAGCGCGATGCAGACCATCGGGCAGAACGTGGCGACGTCGAAAGCGCTGTTCGGCCGCATCTTCGAGGTCCTGGACCTGCCGGTGGAGATCGCGGACAAGCCCGGCGCGCGAGAGCTGGAGGTGCGCCGCGGTGACGTCTCGATGCGGGGCGTCTCGTTCCGCTACGCCGAAGACGGCCCGCCGACGCTGCGGGACATCGACCTCGACGTGCCGGCCGGGACCACGACGGCTCTGGTCGGCTCGACGGGCTCGGGCAAGACGACGCTGGCGTACCTCGTCGCCCGGTTGTACGAGGTGAGCGGCGGCTCGGTGACGATCGACGGCACCGACGTCCGGGACGTCACGCTGGCTTCGCTCGCGGCCGGAGTCGGGCTGGTGTCGCAGGAGACGTACCTCTTCCACGACACGGTGCGGGAGAACCTGCGCTTCGCCAAGCCGGACGCGACGGACGACGAGATCGAACGGGCGGCGAAGGCCGCGCACATCCACGACACCCTGGCCGGGCTGCCGGAGGGGTACGACACGGTCGTGGGCCAGCGCGGCTACCGGTTCTCCGGCGGGGAGAAGCAGCGGATCGCCATCGCCCGGGTGATGCTGCGCAGCCCACCGGTGCTCATCCTCGACGAGGCGACCAGCGCGCTCGACAACCGCACCGAACGCTCGGTGCAGGCCGAGCTGGACAGGCTCGCCGCCGGCCGTACGACGCTGACGATCGCGCACCGGCTGTCCACTGTGGAGCACGCGGACCAGATCGTGGTGCTGCACGAGGGCCGGATCGTGGAACGCGGCACGCACGACGAGCTGCTGACGCGCGGTGGGCGTTATGCCCGGCTGGTCCGAGGGAACACCTAATGTGGGTCCATGCACACGGAACCGGCCCGGATCCTTGACGAGACCGCCGCGCGGGTCACCGCCGACGCCGAACTCGCCGACCTGTCCCGGCGGGTACGCGAAGGCGTCGGGCGGCTGAACTGGCGGATGCGCGCGGAGGCGGACCGGCACATCCCCGGACCGGCGGTGCTCGCGGTGCTGAGCCGGCTCTACCGCGCGGGCACGCAGACGCCGACCGAGCTGGCCGAAGCGGAACGGCTGCAGCCGCAGTCGCTCACCCGCATCCTGGCGTCGCTGGACCTCCGCGGCCACATCGAGCGGACGCCGGACCCCGACGACGGACGCCGTTCGCGGGTCAGCATCACCGACGAGGGCCTCGCCGTCCTGCGCCGGTACAGCACCCAGCGCGAACGCTGGCTGGCCGGGGCCATCGAATCGACGCTCTCGCCGACCGAGCAGCAACTGCTCCGGCTGGCCGCCGACCTGCTGATCCGGGTCGCGGACGCCTGAAAGCTGCCGTGGAGACCCCTCGATCCCTCCACGGCAGCCTTCGGACACCCCCTTTGGTGTCCCGCGCCGCCTCCCCGCGGTGCGGGACGGGTTCCGGAAACGGGCCGCTCCTCCTCCGGCCCGCCCCGGAACCCTGGCGTCTGGACGGCTCACCTCCCCAGGGGCCGTCCGGACTTCCCCCCTCGCCGGCGATCCGGTACTCGCTGGCAGAAGGAAGTCTGCCGCGCCGAGGGGTGGCGGGTTGAGTGTGAGAACCCTCAATTACCCGTGGGTAGTAATACTCAAGACGTCTTCGTGCGGCCACGGCTGCGCGTCGCGGCCCGCTTCGCCGTCGTACGCGCCTTCGCGGCCCGCGAAGCAGCCGCCTTGGCCTTGGTGACGGCCGCGTTGCGCGCGTCCTCCGCTTCGGCGGCGCTCTCCTGCAACGCCGCCAGCAGGCGGGTTACTCCTTCGGCCTGCTCCGCGGCCGTCGGCTGCACGACCTCGGCGCCGTCGATCTTCGCCTGGACCAACGCTTCGAAGGCCTCGCGGTAACGGTCGGGGTAGCAGCCGGGATCGAACTCACCGGTCAGCTCCTCGATCAGGTTCACCGCGCGCCGGAGCTCGCCGGGGCGGATGTCGACGTCGGCGTGCTGGAACGGGAAGTCGGGGGTGCGCACTTCGTCGGGCCAGCGCATCGTCTCCAGCACGATCACCTGGTCGCGCACCCGTAGCGCGCCGAGCGTCTCGCGGCGGCGGAGCGCGACGGTGACCAGCGCGAGCCGGCCCGACTGCTGGAGTGCCTCGCTGAACAGCACGTACGGCTTCGTGCCCGCGGGTTCGGGTTCGAGGTAGTAGCTCTTGGCGAACCAGAGCGGATCGACGTCGGGGGCCGGCGCGAACCCGCGGATGGCGATCGTGCGGCCCGCCATCGGGAGCGACGCGAGCTCGTGGTCGGACAGCAGGACGACGTCACCGCCGGGGACGGGGTAGCCGCGGACCATCTCCTCGGGCGGCACCTCGGCGCCGTCGACCTCGCACACGCGTCTGACCCGGATGCGGCCGCCGTCGGACTCGTGCACCTGGTGCAGCGGGATTTCCCGCTCCTCGGTGGCGCTGTACGCCTTCACCGGGATGGCGTAACCGCCGAACCCGATCGTGCCGGTCCACACTGCGCGCATCCGTGCCACCTCCGCAGCTCCCAGGCTAGACAGCGGCTGCGGCGGATCGACAGCTACAAACGGGTGTCAGGCGAGACGGATTCGCTCACACATTCGAACGACGGCGTGACCTCGTCGAGCGCTTCCGCCGAGCACCGGGAGGCGATCGCGGCCGCGCGGAGCACCTCGGTGACCACCTCGACGTCCAGCGGCGGCGCCGCGGCGAGGGCGGCCGAACCGCCTTCGACCCGGGCGGCGAGGCCGGCGAGCGCGTGGGAAATGGCCTCTTGCCCGGCGACCAGCTGGGCGACGACGTCGGTGAGCTCGGCCGTCGTCGCGCCGGGGCCGCCGCAGCGCAGTCCGGCGGCGAGCTCCTCGGCGCAGGACCGCAGGTGGGTGGCGACGACGGTCGGCGGCAGCGTCAGCCGATCCTGCATCGCTCACCCCCTCGGGCCGGTCGAAGCAGCCATAGTGCCACCGCACGCGGCGTGACCGGACGCGACACACCGCCGCCCGCATATTTGACCGAGCGTTCTCGATGCGGCTAGGCTTTCGATCATGTCCCGGGTCAAGGAGTTCGACGTCGGCGAAGCCTGCGACGGCGCGCTCACGCTCTTCCGGCGGCAGGGGTACGAGGCGACGTCGGTCAGCGACCTCGTCACACACCTCGGCGTCGCCAAGGCCAGCCTGTACGCCACTTTCGGCACGAAGCACGACCTCTACGTCACGGCGTTGAAGCGCTACGCCGAACGAACCGACGCACGGGTGATCGCCCAGCTGTCGGAGCCGGGTTCCGGAGTGGCCGCCGTCGGCCGGCTGTTCGACGGCTACACCGCGGAAATCCTGGGTGACGAGACGAGAATGGGTTGCTTCGTCGTGAACGCGGCGATCGAGCTGCTCCCCCACGATCCCGAAGTCGCGCGGGTGGTGGAGCGCAGCTGGAACACCCTCCAGGTCGCCCTCACGATGGCGTTGGAACGAGCGAGGACCCAGGACGAACTCGCCGCCGGCAGCGACCCGGCGACGCTGGCACGTTTCCTGCTCACCGTGCTGCAGGGACTGCGCGTCCTGGGCAAGGGCACCGACGCGGCGAGCCGGGTGAACGCGGCCGTCTCCCAGGCGCTGCGCCTGCTTATACAAGACTGATCGGACCAGAAAGAAGGACCACGATGGGGGCACGTTTTGCGGGCAAGGTCGTCCTGGTGACGGGCGGCGGCTCGGGCATCGGGCGGGCGGCGGCGCAGGCGTTCGCGGACGAAGGCGCGACGGTGGTCGTGGCCGGGCGGGACGGGCAGCGGCTCGAGTCGGCAGTGCGGGAACTCGGCGGCGACGCGAGCGCGGTGACGGTCGACGTGACCGACTCCGCGGACGTGGCGCGGATGGTGGCGACGGTCGTCGCGCGGCACGGCGGGCTGGACGTCGCGTTCAACAACGCAGGCATCCTCGGGTCGCCGGCCCCGGCCGCCGACCTCGGCGAGGACGACTTCGGTGCGGTGCTGGACACGAACGTCACCGGGACGTGGCTGTGCCTGAAGCACGAGGTCGCGCACATGCGGGCGCACGGCGGCGGCGCGATCGTCAACATGGCGTCGAACATCGGCGCGCACGGCCGGCTGCCGAACATGGCGGCCTACGCGGCGTCGAAGGCCGCGGTGAGCGCGCTGACCAGGACGGCGGCGCGCGACCACATCGCCGACGGTGTCCGCATCAACGCCGTCAGCCCGGGCGCGACCGACACGGACATGTCCCGGCGTCCCGGCGAGACGGACGCCGATCGCGCCGAGCGGCTGAAGGGCGCGATTCCGCTGGGCCGGGTGGGTGCCACCGCCGAAGTGGCCGCCGCGGTGCTGTGGCTGGCTTCGGACGAAGCCGCGTTCACCGTGGGGCACGACCTGGTGGTCGACGGTGGCGCGACCGCCTGAGCGGCCCCACCCGGGCCCGCGGATGAGGGCGGGCCGGATCCTCCTCCTCCGGCGCGAATTCACGACTCACGGTTGCGCATGGTGACGATTCCTCTCTCGGACGGGAACGGACGGGGTGCACGGCTGGGTCAGGACTCGCGGTTGCGCACGGCGCTGCTCCTTCCGGCTCGGGTGGGCTGGGGCTTCGGTTCAGGACTCGCGATTGCGCACGACAGCTCTCCTCCCAAGCGCAGGTGAACGGGGGTCATGGCGACTCAGGACTCGCGATTGCGCACGACGGCTCCTCTCAAGCGCAGGCGGACGGGGGTCACGGCGAAGCTCAGGACTCGCGGTTACGCACGACAGCTCCTCTCAAGCGCAGGTGGACGAGGGGCACGGCAGAGCTCAGGACTCGCGATTGCGCACGACAGCTCCTCTCAAGCACGGGCGGACGAGGGGCACAGCGGCTCAGGATTCGCGGTTGCGCATGACGGCCTCCCTCCGGCGGTTCGCGCGGACTTCGGGACTCGGGGGCCTCAGGACTCGCGGTTGCGCATGGCGGCGGCCTCCCTTCACTGCTCCGAACGTGTGGCAATCATCGATCGCGGCCGCCCGGTGTGGTGGGGTGGATGCGGATCGTCGGATCACCCAGGGGAGTTGCACCGCCTTGAGTATGGACGGCGCCCGTCCGGCCCAACCCCGCGCGGGACGGATCCGTGGGGCGCTGAACCCTGCTCACTGGACCCTCTGGCGGCAGCGCGGGTCGCTGATCTTCTACTGCTTCCTCGTCGAGTCCGTGGCGCTCGTGGCGACCACCTGGAGCGCCGTGGAAGTCCCCGCACGCGGGTGGGACGTGGCCGTCTTCGGGGTCCTCGCGGGCCTCGGGGTGCTGCAGGCCGAGCTGGGCCGGAAGATCGAACGCGTCCGACGTCTGGTGTCCGACACCCCGCACATCAACCTGACGTCAGTCTGGACGTTCGCCGGCGTGCTGCTCCTGCCGCCCGCGCTGGTCACCGCGCTGATCGCCGTCCTCTACCTGCACCTGGCGACGCGCAGCCTCGCGAAGATCAAGCGCGTCCCGCCGTTCCGGACGACGCTGAACGCGACGCTGGTCGTCATCACCTGCTACTCGGCCGAACTCGTCCTGAGCCGTCTCGGTGTCCCGGACATGTACGCCGCGCTGACGGCGGGCTGGCGCGGCGTCACGGCCATCGCGCTGGCCGCCGTCACGTACTTCCTGGTCGCGGCGATCACCATCGTCCCGGCGCTGACCATCACCAAGCGCACGATCAAGGCGTTCTTCGGCGGCCTTGGCGACAACCTCCTCGAGGTCGCGACGCTCTGCCTGGGCCTGCTCACGGCGTTGACGCTGGCGACGCTGCCCGCGCTCGCCGTCGCGATCGTGCCGCCGCTGCTGGTGCTGCACCGGGCGGTGCTCATCAAGCAGCTGGAGATCGCCGCGACGACCGACGAGAAGACCGGCCTGTTCAACACGACCGGGTGGCACTTGCTCGCTTCACGCGAACTGGCGCGCGCCCAGCGGAGCACGCGCAGCACGTTCGGCGTGCTGATGATCGACCTGGACTACTTCAAGCTGATCAACGACGAGCACGGCCACCTGGCGGGCGACACGGTGCTGCGCGCGGTCGCGGCGACGATCAAGAGCGCCGTCCGCGACTACGACTCGGTCGGCCGCTTCGGCGGCGAGGAATTCGTCGTCCTGCTGCCGGACATCGGGCCGGCGGCGGTCCTGGCGGTGGCCGAGCGCATCCGTTCGGCGATCGAGTCCCTGCGCGTCGAGTACGAGGACGGCACGGGCACCCGCGCGATCGGCGGCCTGTCCGCCTCCATCGGCGTCGCCACCTACCCGGACGGCGGAACGGCCGTCGACCGCCTGCTGCAGGCCGCGGACAAGGCCCTCTACCGAGCCAAGGACGCGGGCCGCAACCAGGTGGTCGACGGCACGGCGATCGCCTAGGACGCCGCGGCGAGGACGGCCTGCTCCACCTCGCGGCGCCACCCCGGCTCGATGCGGCCGCTCCTCGGGGTCACCGCGAACGAGTCCACCACCGCTCCGCCCAGGGTCGATGCCTTGGCCCAGCGGACCTCCGCGTCACAGCGGCGCAGCGCTCCCGCCACGCGGAACAGCAACCCGATGCGGTCGGCCGCGCGCAGTTCCAGGACCACCGTGTCCGGGCCCGATGTCTCGTCGTCGAACCAGAGCACCTTGGGCGCCACCGGCGCCGGCGCCCCGTAGTCACGTTCCTTCGCCGCCAGGCGCTGCGTCAGCGGTAACGTCCCTGCCACCGCTCGGGCGAACTGCTCCCGCAGCAACGTCGCGTCCGGGAGCGACCCGAACTTCGGCGAGGCCGTGAACACCCCCGCGCGGCCGCCGTTGTGGCCACGCAGGACCGCCGAATGGACCTCCAGGGAGTTCAGGGCCAGCACGCCCGCCGCCGGGGCCAGCAACTCCGCCCTGGCCGGGACCGCCAGCAGGACCGTGACCACCTTTCCGTGGGAGCTGATCCGGATCTCGCCCGTGCCCGAGGTCACCGCCGATGCGACGAGCTCGCGTTGTTCGTCGTCCATCGGCGAGGGGGCCGTGAAACCCTTGCCGTGCAACACTTCTTCGCAGCCCGACACCAGCTCCGCCAGCAGGCGTGCCTTCCAGTCCGTCCACACCCCGGGGCCTGTTGCCAGCGAGTCGGCCTGGGTCAGGGCGTGCAACAACTCGACCAGGACGATGTCGCTGTCCAGGGTTTTCACCACGCGGGCCACCGTGGCCGGCTCGCTGATGTCGCGCCGGGTTGCCGTGTGCGGCAGCAGGAGGTGGTGGCGGACCATTGCCGACACCGTGGCGACGTCGGCCGGGGTGAGGCCCAGCCTGGTCGCGACCTGGGCCGAGATCTTGGCGCCCAGCTCCGAATGATCGGCGTCGCGGCCCTTGCCGATGTCGTGGAGGAGCGCGCCGATCAGCAGCAGGTCCGGGCGGGACACCGTGGTCGTCAGCTTGGCCGCCTCGACGCACGTGCGGACCAGGTGCCGGTCGACGGTCCACTGGTGCACCGGCGAACGCGGCGGCAGGTCGCGGACCGCGCCCCACTCCGGGAACAGGCGGGACCACAGGCCCGTCCGGTCCAGGGACTCGACCGCGTCGACCAGGCCTTCGCCCGCGCCCAGCAGCTCGACCAGGGCGTTCAGCGCCTCGGCCGGCCACGGTGCGCGCAGCTCCGGCGCCGACTCGGCCAGCGCTTTGAGCGTGCCGAGCGCGATCGGCTTGCCCGTGCGCGCCGACGCCGCCGCGACCCGCAGCAGCAGCGCCGGGTCGCGTGCCGGGACGGCGTCGCGGGCCAGCGCCACCTCGTTGCCGTGCAGCACCACGTTTTCCGCGAGCGGCGTCCGCGACGGGCGTCGCCCGAACCGCGACCGAGGTGGCTCCACAGTGGACCGCAGCGCCACGTCCAGCGCGTACGCGATCGTGCGGCCCGCTCCGGACAGCTTGCGGGCCAACGTGAACCGGTCGCCGAAACCGAGCTCGGCCGCGACCAGTTCGGCCTCCGGCGCGGACAGGACGTCCCGTTCGCGCCGGATCTCGCGCCGTAGCTCCGTGCGGACGTCGAGGAGAAGTCCCTTCGCCTCCAGGAGTTCCTCGCCCGGACGCGCGGTGAGCTGCGCCGCGGCGAGGGCTTCCAGCACGGCGAAGTCCCGCAGGCCGCCCCGGCCGTGCTTGAGGTCCGGTTCGGCGGACTGCGCGATTTCGCCGCTGCGGGCCCAGCGCTGCCGGACCGACGCCGTCAGGTCCGCGATCTGCTTGCGCGCTGTGCGGCGCCACTGGTCGCGCGCCGCGGACACCAGGCGGCCGCTCAGCTCGGCGTCCCCGGCGAGGTGCCGGGCGTCGAGCAGGCCCATGGCCACGCGCAGGTCCTCCGAAGCGACCTTCAGCGCCTCACCCGGCGTGCGGACCGAGTGGTCGAGCCCGACTTTCGCGTCCCACAACGGATACCAGAGCGCGTCCGCGATCTCGCCGACACCGCTGTTGCCATTGTGCACCAGCAGCAGGTCGAGATCGGAGAACGGCACCAGTTCCCGGCGGCCGAGCCCGCCCACGGCGACCAGCGCGACACCCGGTTCCGCGGTGTCGACGCCGGCCGCCGAGGCTCCCCTGCCCAGCCAGAACTCGTAGAGGTCGACCAGGGCCGCCCGCAAAGCGGACGCCCCCAGCCTCCCGTGCCTGCCCTCGAGCAGTCGCTCGGTGGCCTTGACCAGTTCGCCCCCGTCGGCCATCCCAGACGCCTTATAGGGCGTCCGTGCCGCGCTCGCCGGTCCGTACCCGGATGACGGTCTCCACCGGCGTCACCCACACCTTGCCGTCACCGATCTTGCCGGTGTGCGCGGCCGTGGTGATGGCCTCGAGGACCTTCTCCACGTTGGTGTCGTCGGTGACGACCTCGACCTTCAGCTTGGCCACGAAGTCCACCGAGTACTCCGCACCGCGGTAGACCTCGGTGTGGCCCTTCTGCCGGCCGTAGCCCTGGACTTCGCTGACCGTCATGCCCAGCACGCCCAGCTGCTCCAGCGCGGAGCGGACGTCGTCGAGCGTGAACGGCTTGACAATCGCCGTGATGAGCTTCATGCCTTGCTCTCCTCGAGTTTCGCGGCCGGGGTGGCGGACTTGACCGGGATGGTCGTCGGCTGGCCGAGGCCACCGCCGGAGCCGGTGAAGTCGTACGCGCTTTCCGCGTGCTGGGCTTCGTCGATGCCGCTGACCTCGTCCTCGGTGCTGACGCGGAAGCCGCCGGCCTTCTTGATCACGAAGCCGATGATGAAGGACAGCACGAAGGAGTACGCGAGCACCGCACCGGCGGCCGCGGCCTGGCGCCCCAGCTGGGTGAACCCGCCGCCGTAGAACAGGCCGTCCGCACCGAGCGCGTTGACGCTGGTGGTGCCGAAGAAGCCGATCAGCAGCGTGCCGACGATGCCGCCGACCAGGTGGACGCCGACGACGTCGAGGGAGTCGTCGAAGCCGAACTTGAACTTGAGCGAGATGGCGAGCGCGCAGACCGCACCGGCGATGAGGCCGATCGCAATGGCCCCGATCGGGCTCACGAAACCACACGCCGGGGTGACGGCGACCAGGCCGGCGACCGCGCCCGAAGCCGCGCCGAGGGTGGTCGGCTTGCCGAACTTGAGCTGCTCCACCAGCAGCCAGCCGAGGACGGCGGCGGCGGTGGCGACGGTGGTGTTGGTGAACGCGACCGCGGCGAGGTCGTTGGCGGCCAGCGCCGAACCGGCGTTGAAGCCGTACCAGCCGAACCACAGCAGCGACGCACCGAGGAGCACGAACGGGACGTTGTGCGGGCGCCCAGTGTCCTTCGGCCAGCCCTTGCGCTTGCCGAGCACGATGGCGAGGGCGAGACCCGCGGCACCGGCGTTGATGTGGACCGCGGTACCACCGGCGAAGTCGAGTGCCTTGAGGTTGTTGGCGATCCAGCCGCCGACGGCGTTCTCGCCGATGAAGCCGTTGAAGGAGAACACCCAGTGCGCGACCGGGAAGTACACGACCGTCACCCAGATGACGACGAACAGCGTCCAGCCCCAGAACTTCGCGCGGTCGGCGATGGCGCCGGAGATCAGCGCGGGCGTGATGATCGCGAACATCAGCTGGAACATCACGAACGCGAGCACCGGCAGCGCGTCCGAACCGGGCCAGGCGACCGCCGGCGTGGTGTCGGTGGCGGCGACCGCGAACCCGGCGAGCTTCCCGAAGGTGTTTTCGAGGCCGGCGAAGTGGAAGTTACCGAGGAAACCTCCGAAAGCGTCGTCGCCGAACGACATCGAGAAGCCGTACAGGGCCCACAGCACCCCCACCACGGCCAGCGCGATGAAGTTCATCATCAGCATGTTCAGGACGCTCTTCGCGCGGACCATGCCGCCATAGAAAAACGCCAGTCCTGGGGTCATGAGCATGACCAGCGCGGCGCTGGCCAATACCCACGCGGTGTCTCCTGCGTTCAGCACATCGTCCTCCCGTGCCCTGGGTTCGTGCGTTGGCAGTTTTGGCGCGCGGTGTTTCACGGGGCGGCGCGCGAGGTTTCGCCCGCGTGAACTGTCCGCGCCCGGTTGTTACGGCCAGGTTTCCCGCGACCCCTCCTGGAGTGTCCGGTTGCGAAACGTCGTGGTCGAATATCCCCATGACACCGGCCGACCACGGGAATGACCCACTGCCACCCCCGGTCGTCGCGGCCCTGCGGTGTTCGGTGTGCGGTGACCCGATCGGCGCAGCGGGACGCACGCTGCGTTGCGGGAATCGCCACTCTTTCGATCTAGCCCGGCAGGGTTACGTGAACCTGTTGCACGCGCGAATCCCGGCCGGGACGGCGGACACCGCACCGATGGTCGCGGCGCGCGCGGACTTCCTCGCCTCGGGCGCGTACGAGCCTCTCGCCGACGAGCTGGCCCGCGTCTGCGCGCCGGCCGGCGGGCTGGTGGTCGACGCCGGCGCGGGCACGGGGTACTACCTCGCGCGGGTGCTGGACGGGTCGGAGGCGTTCGGCCTCGCGCTGGACGTCTCGGCGGTCGCACTGCGGCGGGCGGCGCGAGCCCACCCGCGGCTGGGCGCGGCGGTGTGGAACCTGTGGGAGCCGTGGCCGGTGGGCGACGGCGTGGCGTCGGTCGTGCTGAACGTCTTCGCGCCGCGCAACGGGCCGGAGTTCCACCGCGTGCTGCGCCCCGGCGGTCTGCTGGTCGTCGCCGCGCCGGCCCCGGACCACCTCCGCGAGCTCGGCGACCTCGTGCTGGCCGTCGACGAGCGCAAGGACGAGCGCCTGGACGCCACCCTCGGCGAGCACTTCACGCGCACCGGCCGCACGGAGGTCCGGCGCGAGGTCGAGCTGACGCCGCGGCAGGTGCGCCAGGCGGTCGGGATGGGCCCCGCCGGGTTCCACCTGGACCGCGACGGCCGCCGGGAGCGCCTGGACGCGCTGAGCGAGCCGCAAGTGGTGACGATCTCGTTCACGGTCTCCACGTACCGGCCGCGCTGAGTCTGGAAGGGTGAAGGCGTGAAGCCCGACTGGACCGCGTCCGCGACCCGGCTCGCGGACGCGGAGTGGGTGCGGGCCCGCATCGGCGGCGCCGCGAAGCTGTACGGCTGCGCGCGCCCCGAGGTGCTCGGGACGATCTGGTGGTACTCGCTGTCGTCGGTCCTCGTGGCCCCGGCCGTGGAGGGCCTGGTGGCCGGAGCGCCGGTCGATCCTTCGTTGGCCGCCGTGGAGCTCGACCTCGTCGCCGACGGGCGGTTCCTCGGCGCCCGATCGACCCGTCCGCTGGACGGTGGCCTCCCCGCGGTGGGCGCCGCCCTCACCGAGGCCCTCGGCACCGCGATCAGCACCATCGCGGCCGTCAGCGGGGCGCGGGAACGTGCGCTCGGCGCCATCGCCACCGACTCCATCGGCAACCGGCTGCTGTGGACGCCCGATCCGGAGCGCGCGATGGCCCTCGCCGAACCCCTCGTCGCCGCGATCGGCCTGGACCTGCCGAAGCCGCGTTTCGTGCGCGTCGGCCGCACCCCGGCCGTACGGCGTGCTTCGTGCTGCCTGATCTACGAAGTCGGCAACCCCAAGTGCGTGAGCTGCCCGCGCCAGACGCCGTCAGAGCGCGAAGCCCGCCTTCGCGCCGCCCTGGGTTAGAGCACCGCCAGTTCCAACGCCGCCAGCCGCTCGGGATCGGCGATGACCTCGATGCCGGTGATGCGGTCGCCGTCGACGCGGAACGCCAGGACGACGGCCAGCCGCCCGTCGCGCACCATGAGCAGGCCGGGGGCGCCGTCGACCAGGGCGAGTTCGCTCGCGCGCGCCCGCTCGGACGCCAGGATCGCGCCGCGGCGGACGCTTTCGACACCGCGCAGCTCGATCGACGCCGGGCTGGGGCCGACGAACCGGTCGGCGTGCAGCACCACGTCCGGGTCGAGCAGGGACAGCAGCGCTTCGAAGTCACCGCCGCGCGAGGCCGCCAGGAACGCTTCGACGACCTTGCGCCGCCGGGGCAGGTCCGCGTCCGCCGCCTCGCCGCCCTTCACCCGGCGGCGGGCGCGGCTCGCGAGCTGCCGGGTGGCGGCCGGGGTCTTGCCGATCACCGGCGCGATCTCGTCGAAGGGCACCGCGAACATGTCGTGCAGCACGAACGCGACGCGCTCGGCCGGCCCCAGCGCGTCGAGCACCACCAGCAGCGCGAGCCCGACGGTGTCGGCCAGCTCGGCCTCCTGCCCGGGGTCGCGGCGGTCGTCGTCCGGCTCGGGCTGGGCCTCCAGGGGCTCTTCGCGGTGGTTGCGGCGCGTGCGCAGCAGGGACAGGCACACCCGGGCGACCACGGTGGTCAGCCACGCGGGGAGGTTGTCGATCTCGCCGGTGTCGGTGCGGTGGAACCGCAGCCACGCCTCCTGGACGGCGTCGTCGGCTTCGGCGGCCGAGCCCAGCATGCGGTAGGCGACCGCCCGCAGCCGCGGCCGCTCCCGTTCGAACCGCTCGGTCAGCGCGTCCACTGTGTCTGGTCCCTTCCGTCGCCGCTCGTAGCAGTAGACCCCGCGGCGGCGGGCGATGTGACCGGAATGAACGTGATCCGCGTCATCCGGCGGTGCGGCGCAGGACGCCGGCCAGCAGGGCCGCGGGCTCGGACAGCGGCCCCGGGAGGCGCGCGAGCAGCACCCGCCGCCGCTCCGCCGGGCCGCCGCGCACGTCCAGCACCCGCACGCCCGGCGGCACGGCGTCGGCGAGCGACGCGGGCAACGTCGTCAGCCCGCAGCCGGCGGCGACCAGGTTCAGTTTGGCCAGCCAGTCGCGGGCGGTGTGGGCGATCTCGGGCCGCTCGTCGAGGCCCGGCCAGACGCCCATCAGCGTGTCCTCCCCCGACGACGGCCCGGCGATCCAGCGCTGCCCGCGCAGTTCGGCGACGTCGACCGGGCCGGCGCCGGCCAGCGGGTGGCCCGCGGGCACCGCGAGGCGGAGGCTGCGTTCGGCGAGCGTCTCCAGGTGCAGTGCCGGCGTTTCGGCGTCGGGCGGGCGGAACGGCGGGACCGAGCCGAGAACGGCGAGGTCGATCGTGCCCGCGCGCAGGGCCCGGACGAGGACCGGCGTCGTGCCTTCCCGGGTGACCGCGGTGATGGCGGGGTGCGTGCGCCGGAGTTCGGCGACCGCGCGGGGCACCAGGACCGCGCCCGCGCTGGGGAACCAGCCCAGGCGGACCGTGCCGGCGTCGGCGGGCAGCCCGGCCAGCTCGCGCCCGGCGGCGTCGATCTCGTCGAGCACCGCGATGGCGTGGCGCAGCACGACGGCCCCGGCGGCGGTGAGGCGGACGCCGTCGGGCCTGCGTTCCAGCACGGGTGTCCGGGCCACCCGTTCGAGGGACGCGATCTGCCGCGACACCGCGGACTGCGTGTAGCCGAGCGCTTGGGCGGCCGCCGTGAGGGTGCCGCGCTCGGCGACCTCGCGGAACACGCGCAGGGCGACCAGGGAGACGTCACCGAAGTCCATGACGTCCACGCATACCAGGGATGCATGATTCTCGCTTTTCGCATGGCATTCGCGCTCTTAGCGTGGCGGTATGACACGCACTGCCGTGGTGACCGGGGCCAACCAGGGCCTCGGCTTCGCCCTCGTCCGCGGGCTCGCCGCCCGCCTCGCTCCCGAAGACCTCGTCCTGCTCACCGGCCGCGACGCCGGGCGGGTGGCTGCGGCCGTTTCGAGGGTCGCCGCCGACCCGGCGACGCGCAGCCGGGTCGAGGGGCGCGTCCTCGACGTCTCCGACCCGGCCGCGGTGGCGCGATTCGCCGCGCCGGTCGACATCGTGCTCTCGAACGCCGTCGGCCCGCTCGACCCGGGCCGCCCGCAGGCCGACCAGGCGGATGTCTTCATCGACGTCGCGAACGGCGGCACCCACACGGTGCTGCGGTCGTTCGGCCCGGCCCTGCGGCCGGGCGGGCGGCTGCTGGTCGTGGCCAGCTCGCTGGGCACCCTGGACCACCTGCCCGAGCCGCTGCGGGCGCGCTTCGACGGCGTCTCCTTGGGCGAGGTGGAGAAGGCGGTCGAGGACTGGCGCGCGGCGATCCACGACGGCACGGCCGCCGCGGCGGGCTGGCCGGAGTGGATCAACGTGCCGTCGAAGGTGGCGCAGGTCGCGGCCGTCCGCGCGGTGGCGGCTCGCCGCCGGGAGGCCGACCTCGCGGCCGGCACCCTGCTGGCGGCGGTCTGCCCGGGGTTGATCGACACCCGGGCGTCGCGGCCGTGGTTCAGCGACTTCAGCCGGGCCCAGACCCCGGACGAGGCGGCGCGGGCGGTGCTGGACCTGGTGTTCGCCGACGTGGACCCGGCGACCTACGGCGAACTGGTGCGGTTCGGGAAGGTGCTGCCCTGGCGGAGCTGATTCACAGCACGCAGAACTCGTTGCCCTCGGGATCCGCCAGCACGAAGTGGTCGGGCCGGCCGTCCAGCTTGTCCTCGCGCAGGACGGTCGCGCCCGCGGCGGTCAGGCGGGCGATCGCCTCCACCACCCGCTCCCAGCGGGTCTCCCACGGCACCTCGCGGCCGCCGCCGGCCTGGACGTCCAGGTGGAGGCGGTTCTTCGCGACCTTGGCTTCGGGCACCTTGAGGAAGCTCAGGCTCGGCAGGACGCCCTCCGGGTCGGTCAGGTACGCGCCGTCGTCCCACTCGTCCTCGGGCACGCCGTTGTCGGCGAACCACGCCTCCCAGCTCGCGAACCCCGCCGGGGGCGGGCGTTCGATGTAGCCGAGGGCCACCGCCCAGAACCTGGCCAGGACGCGGGGTTCCGCGCAGTCGATCGTCACGCTCCAGCGCACCGTCACGACAGTGGAGCGTAGCCGCAAGAGGCTCGCTGCACCGCGCGTAACAAGACGCATCGCGGTCACGACTTTCCCGGCACGTTGTACCGGCCGAGAGGGTGGGCGAACAGCCGAATGGACATCGCCATTTCCGTGAACGATCCAGCGCTGCAGGAGTCGTTGCTCGACTGGCTGCGCGGCGACCCCGACTTGCGGCCGGTGGTGAAGAAACGTTTCGAGGCGCCGAAGCCGGGCGAACTGGGAACGATCGCGGACGCGCTGGTCATTTCGGTCGGCAGCGGCGGAGCCCTGACCGTTCTCGCCTCCGCGTTGAAGGCGTGGGTTCAGCGGCCCCGTGGCCGGCACGTCGTCCTCCGGGTGAGCCGTGGCGAACACGGTGAGCAGACCACGGAAATCGACGCCGACCGAATCGGCCCGGACGACCTCGAAGCGATCCTCGACCGCTTGTTCCGGGAGGACGAATCGGCATGACGCCCGCGGTCCGAGGCGAATCGCGCGTCGTGCTCATCGGCACGTCCCAATACACCGACGAGCGCCTTCCGCCCATTCCCGTCGTCGAACAGTGCCTGAACGACATGCGGGAGGTCTTCACGGATCCGGACCACGGCCTCGTCCAGGGCGAGCACTGCACGGTCCTGCTCGACGAACCGGACATCGCCCAGCTGGGGCGGCGGATCCGCGAGGCGATGGCGGGCGCGACGGGTCTCCTGGTCGTCTACTTCGTCGGCCACGGCATCATCGGCCGACGGCACGAGCTGTACCTCGGCCTGCCCGACAGCGACCTCGAACATCCGACATTCGGGTCCTTGTCCTACGACGCGCTGCGAGACCAGATCCTGGACAGCCCGGCGCGCACGAAAGTCGTCATCCTGGACTCCTGCTATTCGGGCCGGGCGATGGGTGAAACGCTCGCGGACCCGGTCGGGGCGGTCGTCGGCCAGCTCGACATCGACGGGACCTACCTGATGACGTCCGCCCAGCGCGACCAGGTCGCCCTGGTGCTCGACGGCGAGCCGCACACCGCGTTCACCGGCCGGCTGCTGCGAGTGCTGAAGACGGGGATCCCGGAAGCGGGCGAGTACCTGACGGTCGACGACGTCTTCCAGCACCTGTCGGCCACGATGACGGCCGCCGGACTGCCCCGGCCGCAGAAGCGCGGCAGCCAGAACTCGGGCCGGTTCCGGATCGCGCGCAACCACGCCATCTCGGCGGAGAACGAAGAGGACCTGGACAGGCGGATCACCGAAGTCGTCCGGCGGGGCCGGGCCGTGAGCTGGCAGCAGCAGCTGCCCGACCTGCAGAAGATCCTGGCCCGCCAGCAGGCAATCCTCGGCGACCGGCACGCGAAGGTTTGGCGCACCGAGCAGCTCGTCGCCCACGCGATCGGCGAAGGCGGCGACCCTTCGGCAGCGGTCGACCGGCTGCGGAACCTGCTCGCCCGGCAGTCCGCCGAGCTCGGCGACGAGCACACCGACACGCTGCGGTCACGGCATCTGCTCGCGGTGAACCTCGGTGAATCGGGACTACGGGAAGAAGCGGTCGGCATGCTTCGCGCCCTTCTGCCAGAAGTACGGCGGATACTGGGGCACCGCGCTCCGGACGCGCTGCGCACACACCACGTGCTCGCCATCAACCTCGCCCTGCTCGGGCACACGGACGAAAGCGTGGCTCTCCTGAGGGAGAACTTGGCTCTGCAGGAGATCCCGCAGAGTTCTGACGCCGCCGAAGTCCTGCGGATCCGGCGGGATCTGACGCTCCTGGGAAGCGAACCACCGATGCCGGAGGACGACGACTTTGTTTGAGCGCTTCACCGCCCGGGCACGACGGGTCGTCGTCCTGGCTCAAGAAGAAGCCAGGATGCTGAACCACAATTACATCGGAACCGAGCATCTCCTCCTGGCACTGTCCGGCGAAGGTGAAGCCGGCGCGGCGTACGCACTCCAAACCGCCGGCGTGACCCACGACTCGATCCATCAGGACGTGGTCGAGGTCATCGGGTCCGGCTCCCACCAGCCGGAAGGGCACATTCCCTTCACCCCGCGCGTGAAGAAGGTGCTCGAGCTCGCCTTGCGGGAATCTCTGCAACTCGGCCACACCTACATCGCGACCGAACACCTTCTGCTCGGCCTGATCCGCGAAGGCGAGGGGGTCGGCGTGCAAGTCCTGGTCAAGCGGGGCGTCCAGCTCGGTGAACTACGCAAATTCACGGTGAAGCTCGTTGCCGAGGGCAGGGAAGGAGCGACGCTCCCGGACGACCGGGAACGCGCTGAGTCCCCTTCCCCTGCCGCTCGGGCGCGGCCGTCGTCGCTGGATCAGCTCGGGCGGAACCTCACCCGGCTGGCCCGGGACGAAGCGCTCGTCCCTACCGTCGGGCGGACCAAGGAAATCGATCGGGTCGTACAGGTCCTGTCCCGCCGGACCCGGCACAATCCGGTCCTCGTCGGCGAACACGGTGTCGGCAAGACAGCCGTCTTCGACGGTCTGGCGCAGCGGATCGTCGCCGACGACGTGCCGGAGCAGCTGAAAGGCCGGGAGATCCATTCGCTCGAGCACGGCGGCCGCGAAAGCGGCCGCCTGCGGGAAGCGCTGGCCGAGGTCAGGGCGCGCAAGGACGTCATCCTGCTGCTCGACGACATCTCCGAACTGTTCCACGGCGGTCACGCCGAGGTGTTCGGCGCGGCGGTGCTCCACGGCGACATCCTCGTCGGGTGCACCGCGACACCCGCGAGCTACCGCGCTGTCATGGCCGATAGCCCCGCTCTGACGCAGCTCTTCCAGCCGATCCAGGTGGCGGAGATGTCCACCGACTCGGCAGTGGAGGTCTTGCGCGTCATGCGCAGCCGGCTCGCCGATCACCACCACCTCGTCATCGAGGACGAAGCGCTGGCCGCGGCCGTCGAGCTGTCTGCGCGCTACAACAGGCAGCACCGGCTGCCGAGAAGCGCGATCGATCTGATCGACGAAGCCTGCGCGCGCAGCGCCGGGGCACAGAGCCTCGGCGAGGCGGATCTGAGCAGGACCATGCAGGATCTGCGGAATGAGTGGAGAGTGGAAGCGCAACTCCTCGGTGGACTCCAACCCGTCTCGGGCGGGCCGCCCACACACTCTGCGCCGGAGGCGTTCCTGCAGGTCTACGGTGGTGTGGACACCGAGATCTGGCGGATCGGCTGAGCCCACTCGCCGGAACGGATGGCAACGCCTCGAGCCCGCCCGTACCGTGGGCTGCGATGAGTGAACGCAGCTGGGGCTTCCGCACCCGCGCCCTGCACGCGGGCGGCACGCCCGACCCGGCGACCGGGGCGCGGGCCGTGCCGATCTACCAGACCACGAGCTTCGTCTTCGAAGACGCCGCCGATGCCGCGAACCTCTTCGCGCTGCAGAAGTACGGGAACGTCTACAGCCGGATCGGGAATCCGACCGTCGCCGCCTTCGAAGAGCGGATCGCCAGTCTCGAAGGGGCCATCGGCGGGGTGGCCGCCGCCAGCGGGCAGGCCGCGGAGTTTCTCACCTTCAGTTCGCTCACCGAGGCCGGCGACCACATCGTCTCCGCGAGCGGCCTCTACGGCGGGACCGTCACCCAGCTCACCGGCACGCTCCGGCGCTTCGGCGTCGAGACCACGTTCGTCAGCGGCGGCATCGACGACTACGCCGCCGCCGTCACCGACCGGACGCGGCTGCTCTACACCGAGGTCATCGGCAACCCCGGCGGCGGCATCGCCGACCTCGCCGCGCTGGCGGACCTCGCGCACGCCCACGACATCCCGCTGGTCGTCGACGCCACTCTCGCCACGCCGTACCTGTGCCGCCCGATCGAGCACGGCGCCGACATCGTGCTGCACTCCGCGACGAAGTTCCTCGGCGGGCACGGGACCACGCTCGGCGGGATCGTCGTCGAGTCCGGGAAGTTCGACTGGGGCAACGGGAAGTTCCCGCGGATGACCGAGACCGTCGACAGCTACGGCGGCCTCCGGTACTGGGAGAACTTCGGCGAGTACGCGTTCTGCACCCGGCTGCGCGCCGAGCAACTGCGGGACATCGGCGCGGTCCTCTCGCCGCACTCGGCCTTCCTACTGCTGCAGGGCGTCGAGACGCTCCCCCAGCGGATAGACGCGCACGTGGCGAACGCCCGGGCGGTCGCCGAGTACCTCGAAGCCGACCCGCGCGTGGCCTGGGTGTCCTATGCCGGGCTGCCGTCGCACCCGCACCACGACCTGGCCCGCCGGTACCTCCCCGCCGGGCCGGGCGCGGTGTTCTCCTTCGGCATCGACGGCGGCCGTGCGGCCGGCGAGAAGTTCGTCGAATCGGTGGAGCTGCTGTCGCACCTGGCGAACGTCGGGGACGCGCGGACGCTCGTCATCCACCCGGCCTCGACCACGCACGCGCAACTGTCGGAGGAGCAGCTCGCCGCCGCGGGCGTCGGGCCCGACCTGATCCGCCTGTCGGTCGGGCTGGAAGACCTCGACGACATCCTCTGGGACCTCGACCAGGCCCTCGGCAAGGCAGTGGCCGGATGACCCACGAGGTCAGCGCCGCCGAGCGGCGCGCGATCCTGCGGCGGACGCGGTCGGTGACGCTGGTCGGCGCGTCGGCCAACCCGGCGCGGCCCAGCTACTTCGTCGCGACCTACCTGCTTTCGTCGACGCGCTACGAGGTCGACTTCGTCAACCCGCGCCTGGACACCCTGTTCGGGAAGCCGGTGTACGCGTCGCTGAAGGACGTCCCGGGCGAACCGGACCTGGTCAGCGTGTTCCGCAAGCACGACGACCTGCCGCAGGTCGCCGAGGAGGTCATCGACGCCGGCGCGCGGACGCTGTGGCTGCAACTCGGGTTGTGGCACGAACCGGTGGCCGACCGGGCGCGCGAAGCGGGTCTGGACGTCGTGATGAACCGGTGCGTGAAGATCGAGCACGCGCGCTTCGCCGGCGGGCTGCACCTGGCCGGGTTCAACACCGGCGTGATCAGCTCGCGGCGGCAGTCGGCGCCGTAGGGAAGACCGCGGCGGCGGCCGCTGTTGGCTCGGGTATGACCTTGGGGATCACGTTCTCCGGCGGCCCGACCGCCCTCCTGGAGCTGGGCGGCGTCCGGCTGCTCACCGACCCGACCTTCGACGCGCCCGGCGACCACCCGAGCGGTGAGCGCGTGCTGGTCAAGACCGAGGATTCGGTGCTGACCGAAGAGGCGGCCGGGGTGGTGGACGCCGTCCTGCTGTCGCACGACCAGCACCCCGACAACCTCGACGACCGCGGCCGCGCGTACCTCGCGACGGTGCCGCTGACACTGATCACGCCCAGCGGCGCCGCGCGGCTCGGCGGGACGGCGCGGGGCCTGGAGCCCTGGGAATCGACGCAGGTGGGCCCGCTGACCGTCACGGCGGTCCCGGCGCTGCACGGGCCGCACGGGGCCACGCGGCTCACCGGGGACGTCACGGGCTTCGTGCTGACCGGCGACGAGCTGCCGACGGTGTACGTGAGCGGTGACAACGCGTCGGTGGACGTGGTCCGCGAGATCGCGGCGCGGTTCCGGGTGGAGATCGCGGTGCTGTTCGCCGGCGCGGCCCGGACGCCGCTGTTCGACGGGGCACCGCTGACCCTGACCAGCGCGGACGCGGCCGACGCGGCGAAGGTGCTGGGCGCGCGGAAGGTGGTTCCGCTGCATTTCCGCGGCTGGGGGCACTTCAGCGAGGGGCCGGACACGCTGCGGGAGGCCTTCGAGGCGGCCGGGCTGGCGGACCGGCTCGTCCTGCTCCAGCCCGGGGAACGCGCGGAGGTCTGACACGCCCGATCTCGCACCCTAGACTTAAACGCCTCACCGATGTGGCAATTAACCCTAGGGTGCGAGAGCGGGTCCGGTGGGGGCCGTGAGAGGCTGGCGGCATGGCCAAGCCGACCCCGCTGCAGTTCCGGAACCTTCTCGTGGCCGCCCTCGCGGCCGCCGGCTTCGTGTGGAGCATCGTGGCGGGCATGCCGTGGTGGGTCAGCGCGATCATCGGCTGCGCCTGCGTCCTGTCGCTGGCCTCCGCCTACCTCAACCGCCCCGACGCGAACTGACCGCGAGCCGCCTGCGGGATGCGGCTCGCGGTCCGGTCAGCGCGTCTTGTCGAACCGGGCCTTCAGATTCGTCCGGCCCGCCTCCGTGAGCCGGCCGAACAGGCGCAAGCGGGCCAGGCCGCCGTCCGGGTAGATGTCGAGGCGGGCCTCCGTCACCTCCGGGCCGTCCGGGAGCGCGAAGCGGTGCCGGGTGTCCGGCTGCAACCGCGTCTTCGGCAGCAACGGGACCCACTCGCCGTACGTCTCCCGGCCGCTGACCGAGGCCCAGCCCGGCGCGTTGCCCTTCAGGTTGCTCGTGTCCAGCTCCACGAACCGGACGAGCCCGGCGCCCGCCAGCCGGAGCGTCACCCAGTCGTTGCCGGCGTCGCGACGGCGGGCCGTCTCCCAGCCCTCCGCTTGGTGGGCCGCCAAGCCCGGCGAGAGGATGTTGTTGGGTGACGAATAAAACCGGTTGCTGCAGCCGGTGACGATCGCACCGTTCTCCAGCGCCGCCAGGTCGAGGGCGTCCAGGTCGAGCAGCGCCGGGTCCGGGATCGGCGCGCCGTGGACGCGCAGGCGGGCCACTCCGCCGTCCGGGTGCTGCGTCAGGCGGACGTGCGTGTACCGCCGGGAACCGTTGACCGCGTAGAAGTTCTCCGTGTGGCCCGCGGCCGGCGCGCGGTCGACCAGGACGTCCCACTCGGCCGCGGCCACCTCCGCCGCCGACGGGTAGCCCGGGAGCGACGTCGCTTCCACCGAGACGAACGGGGGGTAGTTGCCCTTGAAGAACGCCGTGTCGACGATGACGCCGGTGATCGTGCCGGCCAGGCCGAGGCGGACGATCGCCTGGTCGTCGCCCGGTTCGCGGTGGCGGCGGGTCTCCCAGCCGTCGTAGACCTGGCCTTTGGGGCCGAACGTCTCCGCGCGATGCGCCGGCACCCACGGGTTGACCAGGTTCTCCTTCTCGGCGAAGAGCTCGTCGGTCGCCCACATCACCGTGCCGCCGAAGCGGCGGGACGCGAGGTCGGGCAGTTCTGTCCACTCCGGACGGTCGGACACCAGCGCCTCCATTTCAGCAGTTCCCCCGGGTCAGCAGCGCGCCGCGCGGCTCGTCGCCGGTGATTTCGGTGCCCCGCAGCCACGTCGAGCGCACGACGCCGGCGAGCGGCCGCCGGTCGTAGGCGCTGACCGGGTTGCGGTGCTTCAGTTTCGCGACGTCGACCACGAACGCCTCGTCCGGCGCGAACACGCAGAAGTCCGCGTCGTACCCGGCCGCCAGGTGGCCCTTGCGGCGCATCCCGGCCTGCGCCGCCGGGCGCTCGGCCATCCAGCGGACGACGTCGGTGAGCGCGAACCCGCGCTGCCGCGCCTGCGTCCAGATCGCCGGCAGCCCCAGCTGCAGGCTGGAAATCCCGCCCCACGCCTGGCCGAAGTCGCCGCTGTCGAAGCGTTTCAGCTCCGGCGTGCACGGCGAATGGTCGCTGACGATCGTGTCGATCACGCCGTCGGCGAGGCCTTGCCAGAGCAGCTCGCGGTTGGCCGCCTCGCGGATCGGCGGGCAGCACTTGAACTGCGTGGCGCCGTCGCGGATCTCCTCGGCGACGAAACTCAGGTAGTGCGGGCAGGTCTCCGCCGTCAACGCCACGCCGTCGCGGCGCGCGGAAGCGATCAGCGGCAGGGCGTCCGAAGAGGACAGGTGCAGGATGTGCGCTCGCGCGTCGTTCCGGCGGGCCGCCTCGATGACGTGCGAGATCGCGAGGTTCTCCGCCCGCCGCGGCCGCGAGTGCAGGAAGTCGACATAGCGACCGCCGTGCGGCTCCGGGGCCGCGTCGATCTCGTGGGCGTCCTCGGCGTGGACGATCATCAGCGCGTCGAAGGAACCCAGCTCCCGCAACGCTTCGTCGAGCCCGGCCGGGTCGAGCGGCGGGAACTCGTCGACGCCGGAGTGCAGCAGGAAGCACTTGAAGCCGAACACCCCGGCGTCGTGCAGGCCGCGCAAGTCCCCCGCGTTGCCCGGGATCGCGCCGCCCCAGAAGCCGACGTCGACGTGCACCCGGCCGGTCGCCGCCGTGCGCTTGACCTCCAGGGCCGCGACGTCGACCGTCGGCGGCAGGCTGTTCAGCGGCATGTCCACGATCGTGGTCACCCCGCCCGCCGCGGCCGCGCGGGTCGCCGTCTCGAAGCCTTCCCACTCGGCGCGGCCGGGGTCGTTGACGTGGACGTGCGTGTCGACCAGTCCCGGCAGCAGGACGACGTCGTCACCGAGGTCGAGGACGCGGTCGCCGGTCAGCGAGGCGCCGCCGGGTTCGACGGCGACGATCCGGCCGCCGTCGACGCCGATGGTCGCCGGGACCTCACCCTCGCGTGTCACGGCCCGGGCGGCGCGCACCACAAGATCCATCCGAAGCCCTTCGTCGGGAGGAATGACCCGCCGATTTCACAGTACGGAACGGCGGTTTCGCACAACGACAGTAACCACGGCGCGCGCCGCTCGTCAACGACGGACGTCGCGCGTTACGGTCATCTTCGTGCGGCTAGAAGCGGAGTTCACCAGCGAACCGTTCCACGGCGAGGGTTCGCCGCCCGAGCACGCCGTCGCCGCGCGCGACGCCGCCGCGGAAGCCGGGCTGGACACCGATTTCGGCCCGCTCGGCACGCTCGCCCGCGGGGAGGCGAAGGAACTGCTCGAAGCCCTCCCGGCGATCGCGAAGGCGGCCTTGGACGGCGGTGCCACGCGCGTCACGCTGCAACTGCGCCGGGCCGACGATCCGGGCAGCGCCCCCGTCGTCGAACTGAACGACGCCCTCGCCCGGCTGATCGCCGACGTCGAGCGGGAACTGGGCGCCAAGCTGGGCGAACTCGACCGCGCGGGCAAGCAGCGGGCGGTGCGGCTGCTGCGCGAGCGCGGCGCCTTCGGGCTGCGGAAATCCGTCTCGTCGGTGGCCGACGCGCTGGGCGTCACGCGCTTCACCGTCTACAACTACCTCAACCGGGAAGCCGACTGACCAGCGCTTTCAACAAAATGTTGACGTAACTTCGGCGCCGACGTACGGTCGGTCCGTGCTGCTCTCCGAGTTCAACACCACCGACGTCCGCCCGCTGCTGGCGGACTGCCTCGCCGTGCCCCGGTGGGTCGAGGCCGTGGCCGCCGGGCGGCCGTACGCCGACCTCGACGCGCTGAAGGCCGCCGCCGAGCTGCCGTTGAGCAGCGACGAGATCCGGCAGGCGATGGCCGCGCACCCGCGGATCGGCGAGAAACCGGCGGGCGGCTTCGCCCGGTCCGAACAGTCCGGTGTGGACAACCCCGCTGCGTTCGCCACCGCGAATGCCGAGTACGAAGCCAAGTTCGGGCACGTCTACCTGGTCTGCGCGAGCGGCCGCAGCGGCGACGAACTCCTGGGGATCCTGCGCGAACGGCTGACCAACGACCCGGCCACCGAGCTCGCCGTCGCCGGCCGTGAGCTGCTGAAGATCGCCGAACTCCGACTCGCGAAAGCGGTGACCGCGTGAGCCTCGTGACCACCCACGTCCTCGACACGGCAGCCGGACGCCCGGCCGCGGGAATCGGCGTCCGCTTCGAGACCGCCGACGGGAAGCCGATCGCCGAGGGCCACACCGACGACGACGGCCGCATCCGCGACCTCGGCCCGGAAACCCTGGCGCCGGGCGCCTACCGGCTGGTCTTCGCCACCGGCGCCTACCTGGGCCCGGACGCCTTCTTCCCGGAGGTCACCCTGACCTTCCGGATCGCCGACGGCACCGCGCACCACCACGTGCCGCTCCTGCTCAGCCCGTTCGCCTATTCGACCTACCGAGGGAGCTGACCGTGGCCATCACCCTGGGCCCCAACCAGTACGGCAAGGCGGAGGTCCGCCTGGTGACGGTGCGCCGCGACGGCCCGGTGCACCACCTGAAGGACCTGACCGTGTCGACGTCGCTGCGCGGCGAGCTGGCCGCGACGCACCTGACCGGTGACAACGCCGGCGTGCTGGCGACCGACACGCAGAAGAACACGGTGTACGCCTTCGCGAAGGAGGCGCCGGTCGGCGAAATCGAGGACTTCGGCCTGCGGCTGGCCCGCCACTTCGCCGGCTCGCAGGAGAACATCACCGGCGCGCGGATCAGGCTCGAGGAGCACGGCTGGGACCGGATCGCCGTCGCCGGCGAGCCGCACGACCACGCGTTCAGCCGCTCCGGCGACGAGCGCCGCACGACGGCGGTGACGGTCCAGGGCGACCGCGCCTGGGTGGTCTCCGGCATCGACGGCCTGACGCTGCTGAAGTCGACGGGCTCGGAGTTCCACGGCTTCCCGCGAGACCGGTACACGACCCTCGCCGAGACGAACGACCGGATCCTGGCGACGGCGATCACGGCGAAGTGGCGCTACCAGGGCGAGAACCTCGACTGGGCGGAGAGCCACCGCGAGATCCGGCGGCTGATGCTGGAGACGTTCGCGACCAAGCACAGCCTTTCGCTGCAGCAGACGCTGTACGCCATGGGCGAGTCGGTGCTCGAAAAGCGGCCCGAGGTCGCCGAAGTGCGGCTGTCCCTGCCGAACAAGCACCACTTCCTGGTGGACCTGAGCCCGTTCGGGCTGAAGAACGACAACGAAGTGTTCTACGCGGCGGACCGGCCGTACGGCCTGATCGAGGGCACGATCCTGCGCGACGACGCCGAGGACCCGGGCCCGGCCTGGGACATCCACTGACGTTCACCGCCTTCACCGGCGGGACCCCCTCGAAGGCTCCGCCGACGCGCGCCGCTGCCCCCACCCTCTCCGACAGGGCCGGCAAAGTCGGAGCGCACTCAGGGCGGGTACCTCAACGGCCCGAACGAGACGCGGACACCAAGACCCGCACCCCACCCAGACCTCCCCCACCGCCCCGATCCGAAGCCCAAACACGGCCGGTGGTGCCGGGTCAAGGCATCTTTCCCGCCTTGACGCGGTACCACCGGCC
>NZ_JBSGJD010000075.1:0-37136 GCF_053605405.1 Amycolatopsis sp. NPDC003861 | reverse complement strand
GACACCCCCCCCCATACCCCAACACTCTTCCCCCCCACCCCCCTCTTCCGATCGCCCGCCCCCGCTGTGCCACACCCCCTCCCCCGGGGGCGGGCCGCCGTGCCGGGCACGGCGGCCCGCAGGCGTCAGCCGACCAGGCGGGGGAACAGCTCCCGCACCCCGCGCCGCAGGTCGTCGAGCGCGGTCTCCTCGTCGGCCAGGTGGCGCAGCAGGGCCTGCTGGAACAGCCCGTCGAACAGCGCGTACGCGTCCGCCGCCGAGCACGTCGGCTCGGCGTCCGCCAGGCCGGCGTACGCGGTCACGTTGCGCCAGATCATGTCCCGCAGGCTGTCGTCGATTTCGGCGACGTCCTCGCGGAAGGCCGGCTCGAACAACGACTGCGTGCGCAGGTCGTACCACATGCGGTGCATCAGGGGCGCCTCGCCGAGCGCCGTGGCGAGGCCGTCCGCGCACGCCGCCGCCAGCTCGGCCGCCGTGGCCGCCTCGCCGACGCCGCCCTCGTAACGCTGGACGCACGCCGCCTTGTAGCGGCGGACGCAGTAGGTGATCAGCTCGACCTTGTCGGCGAAGTAGTAGTGCAGCAGCCCGTGGGAGAACTTCGTGTGCTCCGCGATCGTGCGCAGGCTGGTGCGGGCGTAGCCGAGGTCGGCCAGGGCCAGGAGCGCCGCGTCGGCCAGCTCCCGGCGGCGGTCCTCGAACTTGTCGGCTGGGGTCCGGCGCCTCACGGCGGCTGCGCTGGTCACAGGGGCGAAGATACCATCCGGCCGTTTTCTGACCAATCGTCCAAGAAAATCTTGACATTCGTCCAAATGGCGGTCATGGTCTTCACCAGCCGCCGGCGATGTCGGGAGGGACGACGATGTCTCTGTTCTTCTACCTGGAGAAAGGCGCCTCCCTGGACCCCGGGGCGCCCTGCTTGACCCTCGACGGGGTCACCCGGTCCTACGGCGAGGTCGTCGAGCTCGCCGAAGCGGTCGCCCGCGCGTTGCGGCGCTCCGGCGTCGCCCCCGGGGACAAGGTCGGCATCCTCTCGGCCAACGACCCCACCGCGTTCACCTGCGTCTTCGGCATCTCCCGGGCCGGCGCGGTGTGGTGTCCGATCAACCCGCGCAACGCCGCCGGCGAGAACGCCGAGCTCCTGGACCTGTTCGACTGCGCCACCCTGGTCTTCCAGCCCGCCTTCGAAGACCTGGTCCGCCGGATCGCCCCGCAGCTGCCGAAGCTGACCACGCTCGTCCGCCTCGGCGACGGCGACGCCTTCGCGCCCGGCTTCGACGACTGGCTCGGCCGGGCGGAAGACGACCCGCCCGCGGTGGCCGACCCGCCCGGCGACGTCGTCGCCCTGGTGGGGACCGGCGGCACCACCGGACGTCCCAAAGGTGTCATGCTCACCGACCGCAACCTCGAGGTGATGTCGGCGATCACGCTGATGAGCTACCCCTTCGAGGGCCGTCCGGTCTACCTGGCCCTGGCCCCGCTGACGCACGCGGCCGGCGTCCTGTGCTTCCCGGTCCTGGCGCGCGGCGGCGAGGTCGTGATCATGCCGAAGCCCGACGTCGGCCGGTTCCTGGAGCTGATCGGACACCACCGCGTCACGCACACGTTCCTGCCGCCGACGCTGATCTACCTGGTGCTCGGTCACGAAGCCCTCGACCGCACGGACCTCTCGTCGCTGCAGTGCTTCTGGTACGGCGCGGCCCCGATGTCGACGGCCCGGCTCACCGAAGCGCTCGACCGGATCGGGCCGATGGCGCAGCTGTTCGGCCAGTCCGAGGCCCCGATGATGATCTCGACGATGGCCCCGGCCGAGCACCGGCGGCCGGACGGCACCGTCCACACCGGACGGTTGTCCTCGGCCGGGCGGCCGTCGCCACTGGTCACCGTGGCGATCCTCGACGGCGACGGAAACCCGGTCCCGCCGGGGGAACGCGGTGAAATCTGCGTGCGCGGCTCGCTGGTGATGGCCGGCTACTACCGCGACCCGGAAGCCACGGCGGCGGCGTCGGCCCACGGCTGGCACCACACCGGCGACATCGGGTTCCTCGACGGCGAAGGCTTCCTCCACATCGTCGACCGGGCCAAGGACATGGTCATCACCGGTGGGTTCAACGTCTATTCCGCCGAGGTCGAGCAGGCGGTGCTGGCCCACGACGCGGTCCGCGACTGCGCCGTGGTCGGCCTGCCCGACGACAAGTGGGGCGAGCGCGTCACCGCCGTCGTCCAGCTGAGACCCGGTGCCGAACTGGACACCGGGGAGCTGATCGCGTTCGTCAAGGACCGCATCGGCAGCGTCAAGGCCCCGAAGCAGGTCGAAGTCTGGCCGGACCTGCCCCGCTCGACCGTCGGCAAGGTGCTCAAGGCCGACATCCGCACCACCCTCGCCACCCGCTGAAGGAGAACACATGAAACTCGCGCTCTACCTGCCGAACTTCCGGGACAAGGTGACCGTGCGGGAGCTCGAGGACCTCACCGCGCTGGCCGAGGACCTCGACTTCGACTCCGTCTGGACGCTCGACCGGATCATCGTCCCGGAGACGTCGGACACCCAGGAGATGCAGTACGCGTTCGGCATGATCGAGGGCTTCCCCAAGGGCCTGCCGGTCAGCTCGCGCGGCGAATTCCTCCAGGGCATGCCGCTCATCCCGTGGCTCGCGGCGAAGACGTCGAAGGTGCGGATCGGGATGAGCATCATCGACACGCCCTACCGCTCGCCCGGCGTCCTCGCCGCGGAACTGGCGACCATCGACCACCTCTGCGGCGGCCGGCTCAACGTCGCCGTCGGCTCCGGCTGGATGCCCGAGGAGTTCGCCGCCGCGAGCGCGTCGCACCTCTTCCCGAAGCGGCACAAGCACGTCCGGGAAACCCTGGAGATCATGCAGGGCATCTGGACCAACGACCTGTTCGAGTACCACGGCGAGTTCGCCGACTTCCAGCGCAGCGGGTTCGGCGCCAAGCCGGTGCAGAAACCGCACCCGCCGATCTTCTTCAGCGGCCTCAAGGACGCGAAGCGGTCGGCCGCGCGCATCGCGAAGTACGGGCTCGCCGGCTGGATCGGCATCCAGGACTCGCCCGAGGACATCACGAGGTGGCGCACCGAGATCCAGCGCGAGCTCGAGGCCCTCGACACCCCGCGGTCGGTCGACGACCTCGAGATCGCCAGCATGATCTGGTTCGTCATCACCGACCAGGACATGGACCAGAGCCCGCTGGGCAAGGGCACCAACCTGCTCGTGGGCTCGCAGGCGCAGATCACCGACCGGCTCAAGCGCTACCGGGAAGCCGGGCTGACGATGCCCTTCCTGTGGCCGCCCTTCCAGGACGTCCCGGTGGCGAAGACGCTCGACGACCTGAAGCGCCTCAAGGAAGAAATCCTCCCCAAGATCGACGCGATGTGAAAGGGATCAGCATGTCCGAACTCGAGGGAAAGCGCGTCTTCGTCACCGGCTCCGGTGCCGGTATCGGCAAGGCGATCGCGGCGCTGTTCACCGAACGCGGGGCCCGGGTCGTCGTGAGCGATCTCGACTCCCTCGCGGCCAAGCAGGCGGCCGGCGAGATCGGCGCCGCGGGGGTCGCCAACTGCGACGTCACCGACGAAACCCAGGTCCAGTCGGCGATCCAGCAGGCGGTCGACCTCCTCGGCGGCTTGGACGTCCTGGTCAACAACGCGGGCATCGAGGTGTCGTCCCCGCTGCTGCAGCAGCCGACGGAGAGCTTCGACCGGATCTTCGCGGTCAACGTCCGCGGCACGTTCGTGACGATGAAGGCGGCGGCCCCGCACCTGGTGGAGTCCAAGGGCAACATCGTCAACATCGCCTCGATCGCCGGGATCGGCGGCAGCCCGCTGCTCGGGTCCTACTGCGCGACGAAGGCGGCGGTGATCCAGCTGACCCGCGTGGCGGCGGTGGAGATGCGCCCGACGGGGGTGCGGGTCAACGCGGTCTGCCCGGGCTTCGCGGACACGGCCATGGTCGAACGCCTGGTCCCGGACTTCGAGGCGGCCACGCAGGTCCCGTTCGGCGACCTCGTCGCGGCCAAGCAGGGCCGGCTGGGCACCCCGCAGGACATCGCGGAGGTGACGGCGTTCCTGGCCTCGGACCGGGCGAGCTGGATCACCGGCAGCCACTACGTCCTCGACGGCGGGTTGACGGCGTCGCTGGTCTGACCCGCAGGTGCCCGGCCGGTTCGGTGACGAACCGGCCGGGCATCGGTGTGCGGACGGTCCGACAGCGGTTCGCGTGGGTGTGACCGGCCAGCCGGAACCGGCCGAATAGGACAGTCCCGGCCCGGGGCACGGAGCCGAAGTGACGGAATACCCCGTCCGACGCTTTCTCAAACGACTACTTTTCGTGACAATCCTTCGTCTTTCCCCCTCGTTGCAACGGAATTCCCGGTGATCCGTGTACGGATCGTGAGAATTCCGTGATCATGTAACGGTCCCGCGGCGTGGCGTCTCGGTACTCCACGAAACCATCTCCGACCCGCGTTTGGGGGACATCCCATGCTCGTCGACGTCACCACCACCCGGTCCGCTCTCTTCCGCCCGGACGCGCAGGTCTGGCCGTCCGCACCCGAGCGTCCGATCGGGACGTCCGAAGAGGCCACTCCGGTGGGCGAACTCAGCCTGCTCGGCGGGTTCCGGCTCGTGCTGCGCGGAGAACTGGTCGACGTGAGCACGACCGGGCAGCGGCTCGTCGCCGTCCTCGTCTGCCACTCCGGCTCGGTCGCGCGGCGGCAGATCGCGCACCTGCTGTGGCCCGACGCCACCACCGCGCGCGCCCACGCCAATCTACGCACCGTCATCTACCGGCTGGAACGAACCTGTCCGGGCCTGATCGTCGTGTGCGGCTCGTACCTGCGGCTCGCCGGCGGGCTGCGCATCGACCTGGACGAGACGACCGCGCTGGCCAACCGGATCCTCGCCACCGAAGGCCCGCTGCCCGCGGCGGTGCGCACCGAAGCCCTCGACGCCGGCTTCCACCACGACCTCCTGCCCGACCTCGACGACGAATGGCTGCTGGAGTACCAGACCCGGTACCACCAGCTCCGGCTGGCCGCGCTGGAAACCCTGTCCCGCCGCCTGGCCGGCGAGGGCCTGCCCGGCGCGGCCGTCTGCACGGCGTTGGCGCTGGTGCAGGCGGATTCCCTGCGCGACAGTGCACACCAGACGCTCATCCGGGCCTGCCTGGTGCAGGGAAACCAGCAGGAAGCGCTTTCCTACTTCGCCGACTACCAGCGGATCTTCCGCGACGAACTGGGCGTCGAACCCGCTTCCAGCATCGGCCAGCTGCTCGACGAACCGGCCGCCGACCTCGACGTGTGACGCTCGGAGAACGGTGCGCCGACGGCGTCGCCGTCACCCTTGCGAGTGAATGTTCCCCGGAGCGACGAGAACAGTGAGCCGGTGAGTGAAAGTGACTGACACGACCGATGCCGTGGCTGCGCCGCAGCTGCCGACCGCACGGGCCGTCCCGCCCCTGCTGGACCAGAGTGCCATGTGGACCGACGAAATGGTGGCCGGCGCGGGCATCCCGGTGCAGGACGCCCCCTTCGTCAGCGTCGGCGGGGGAATGGGCTCCTTCGTCACCGTCGACTACCTGCGGATCGCCGGCGACGTGCCGGCGCAGGACATCCGCGTCCTGTCGAACCTCGCCCACCCGTGGGAGACCTACGAGTACCTGACCCGCGTTTCGCAGCTGCCGCGGGCCCGCCGGATCCGGTCGGACTCGGCGTCGCGGCCGGACAACCTGTGGGGCTTCCCGTCCTACGCGCTGCAGGAAGCGTGGCGGACCCGCAGCCTCAAGCCGTTGACGCAGGTGTTCCTGGAGCCGGACTTCGCCGACTTCTACACCCCGGTGCTCGGCACGGTGCTCGACGGCATCGCGCGGGAGGCCGACCGGATCCGGTACGGCGAGATGCTGGTGCGCGGCGAGGTGCAGGTGGTCCGCCGCCGCGCCGGTGGCGGCTACTTCAGCCTGCTGTCCCCGGCCGCCGCCGACGGGAGCCCGGCACCGGGGCACGTCGCCTTCCGCTCGCGGGACGTGCACCTGGCCGTCGGCTACCCGGGCCTGCGGTTCCTGCCCGACATGCAGGCGTTCCGCGAACGGATGAACGACTTCCACCACGTGGTCAACGGCTACGAGGACCACGAGCACGTGTACCAGGCCCTGCGCCACCGGCCCGGCACCGTGCTGGTGCGCGGCGGCGGGGTCGTTGCCTCGGCCGTCCTGCACCGGTTGATCACCGACCGGCTCGCCGGTGGCGCGGAAACCCGGATCGTGCACCTGTTCCGCACCTTCTACGCCGGCCACCACGGGCCGCACCCGTGGGCGCGGCGGCCCGGTCGCGACGGCTGGGCGTTCCAGGGCTTCAACTACCCGAAGTCCGCGTGGGGCGGCCAGTTGCGCGCCCGGATGCACGGGCTGGAGGGCGCCGACCGGGTCCGGATCTACGAGCAGATCGGCGGGACGACGACGCCGTCGCGGCGGCATTGGCGCGAGGGGCAGCGGACTGCCCGGGAAGAGGGCTGGTACCAGCCGGTCTCCGGGCGGATCGCCGACCTGCGGCTCGACGGGCCGGGCATGGTGGCCACCATCGGCCGCCCCGAGGGCCTGGCGAACGTCGCCGTCGACTACGTGATCGACTGCACCGGCCTCAACGGCGACATCAGCGAGCACCGCGTCCTGGGCGACCTGCTGCGCCAGCCCGGCGTCGGACGCAACGTGCTCGGCCGGCTCGACGTCGGCGAAGCCTTCGACGTGCGCGGAGCGGACAACGGCGAAGGACGGCTCTACGCGACCGGCGCGGCCGCGTACGGCGGCTACTTCCCCGGGGTGGACACCTTCCTCGGGCTCCAGCTCGCCGCGCAGGACGTCATCGACGACATCGCCCGGCGCGGCTACTGCGACCACATGGGACCGGTCAGCTCCATCGCCCGGTGGCTGAAGTGGGCCACCGGACGCCGGATCTGACCGTACGTGGAGAGGACGACGACGTGGTGCCGACACTGCTCGGCCGGATCCAGACCCGGCTGTTCCTGCTGATCTTCCTCGGTGGTGCGCTGACCGCGCTGCTCGCGCCGATCCTGCCGATCGACGCCCCGGTGGCGCAGCGGTACCAGGCCACCTTCGTGGTGCTGGGCGCCGTCACCGTGCTGGGGGTCGGCTGGGAGTTCGTCTACCACCTGCTCATGCAGTGGCGGTGGGAGAAGGACTGGCCCACCCTCTTCGGCCTGCTCACCGCCGTGCCGGAGGGAATCCTCGTGTGGGTCCTGGCCGGCCGGGGGCGGTTGCCCTGGCTGCCGGGCCCGGTGCCGTGGGGCGCGTTCCTGATCCACTTCGGGGTCGTCTGGCTGGCGGTGTGGCTGTTCGCGAACGGGCCGATGCGGGTGCCGTTCATCCGATGGAGGTTTCACGGCGGGAGACTGGTATGAGCACGGTTCTGGACAACGCACCGCAGGCGGCCGCAACGGCCCCGGACGGGCTGCACCCGTTGCGGGGCAACGCAGTCCTGGCCCGCTACGGTGACCTGACCCTCGTCTGCGAAGCGGTGCCCGGCCGGCAGCACCGCATCGGCGCGCTGCTCGACGCGGTCGCCGCGATCGCGGCGGACGAGGCCGACGCGCGGCAGCTGAGCCGCCGGGTGGCGGGACTGATCGACGCGGACGCCGAAGACTTCCCGGCCCTCTGCGCCTTCGGCCCGACCGGCAACGGCATGGCGGCGGTCGTGCACGGAGGGGCCGAGCTGATCGTGACGGTCAACGGCCGGCACGTCCACCTCGACGGCCGCGACGCGGCAACGGTCCTGGACCGGGTGATCACGGATCGGGTGGACGCCGTACGCGCGGTCCTGGGCGGCACGGATCTGGGCACGGTGGACGACACACCCGCGCCGGCCCCGGCTCCGGCCGAGCCCGCTTCGGTGCCGGCCGAGCCGGCTTCGGCGCAGGACCCGGCCCCGGCTCCGGCTCCGGATCCGACCGAGCCGGCTCCGGCGCCCGCACCAGCTCCGGCGCAGGACCCGGCCGCGGCCTCGGCTCCGGTGGCGGGGCAGGCAACGGCTCCGGCTCCGGTGCCCGCGCCAGCTCCGACGCCGGCGCAGGTCCCGGCCGCGGCCCCGGCTTCGGTGGCGGAGCAGGCGACGGCCCCGGCTCTGGTTCCGGCCGCGGTAGCGGAGCAGGCGACAGGCCCGGCTTCGGTTCCGGCGGCCGGACCGGCTCCGGTGTCGGCGCAGGTCCCAGCCGCGGCTCCGGCTGCCGTAGTGGGGCAGTCGACAGCTCCGGCGCCCGCGCCAGCTCCGGTGCCGGCGCAGGCCGCGGCTCCCGTCCCGATCCCGGCGCAACCGACCAATACCGCGCAAGCCATCACCATCGAGTCCACAACGGACAGTCGCTCCGGCGGCGTCGCGACCGTGTCCGGTGTGCGGTGCGCTCGTGATCACTTCAACGATCCCGCCGTCTCCTACTGCTCGGTGTGCGGGATCTCGATGGCGCAGGCTCCTCGCTCGCCCGATGTCGGGCCGCGGCCGCAGCTGGGGGTGCTCGTGCTCGACGACGGCACCACCGTCCCGCTGGTGCGGGACCTCGTGCTCGGCCGGATGCCCGAGTTCGACGAGGCCGTGGCCGCGGGGGAGGCCGATCCGGTCACGCTGGCCGATCCGCTCGTCTCGCGGCGGCACGCCCGGATCGCGCTGCGGGGCTGGCAGGTCGTCGTCACCGATCTGCAGTCGGCCAACGGGACCTTCGTGCTGCCGCGGGGGAGTGCCACCTGGCGCCGGCTGGAACCGGGGGCCGGCGCCGTGCTCGAACCCGGCTCGACCGTCGCCGCCGGGATGCGGCAGCTCCACTACTTCTCGCACCGGCACTGCTGATCCCCGACTCCGAAGGAGCCCGCCATGCCGTCGTCGTCCTTCCTCGCCCGCTTCTCCGCGTGGGCCCGCCACACGCCGGAGGCGCCCGCTCTGTCCGCCGGTGACCGGGTCGTCTCCTACGCGGCCCTGGGGCGCCTGGCCGCCGAGTTCGGCCCCGCCGTCGCGCGGACCGCCGGACCCGTCTGCGTGGCCCCGCGCCGGTCGCCGGAGACCGTCGCCCTCGTGCTGGCCTGTCTGGCCGGGGGCAAGCAGGTCCTGCTGCCGCCCGCCGAACTCGGGTCGGACGCGCTCGTCGACCTGTGCGGCCAGGCGGGGTGCTCGGCCGTCCTCGCGGGGGACGGGGAGTTCGTCCGGCTGGCCCGGGCGGACGTGCGGCCCGCCGCGCCACCCGGCCTGCTCCTGACCACCTCCGGCACGACCGGGCCGGCCCGGACGGTGGTGCTCGACACCGCGGGGCTCGACCGGTTCTTCGGCTGGGCCTCGGCCCGGTTCGGGATCGGCCCGGGCGCCGCGACGCTCAGCTGCGTGCCGCTGAACTTCGACCTGTCCCTGCTGGACGTCTGGGCCGCGCTGGCGGCCGGGGCACGGGCCGAGCTGGCCGCACCCGAAGCCGCCACCGACGGCGCCCGCCTGGCGGAGGCGTGCGGGCGCGCCGACGTCGTGCAGCTGTCGCCGATGCACCTGCGGATGCTGACCGAATCGGCGGCCCGGCCGCTGCCCGGCGTGCGGCACGCGATCTCCACCGGCGACGTCCTGCCGCCCCGTCTCGCCGCCGCGTTGCCGGCGCTGTTCCCGCGGGCGCGGGTGTGGAACCTCTACGGCTGCACGGAAACCAACGACAGCTTCCTGGCCGAGGTGGACGCCGGGGAGGCCCTCGCGCTCGGCGCCGTGCCCCTCGGTGACCCGATCGCCGGGGTGCGGGCGGCCATCGCCGGTGACGACGGCGAAACCGTGCCCGGCGCGGGGCGGGGCGAACTGCTGGTGTCGACGCCGTTCCAGGCCCGGGGCTACCTGGACCGGCGGCGGGGCGGGATCGTGCCGATCGGAAGCCCGTTCCGCACCGGCGACGTCGTCGAGCGCGACGAGCGGGGCCGGCTGTTCCCGCGCGGCCGCGGCGACGACCAGGTGAAGGTGCGCGGCGTCCGGACGAACCTGCAGCAGGTCGAGGCGGTCATCCTCCGCCACACCGACGTGGTCGACGCGCTCGTCACCGCGACCGCCGACCCCGCCGAGGGCCACCGGATCAGCGCGTCGGTGCGGCTGCGGCCGCGGACCCGGCTCACCGGGCTGCAGCTGCGCGTGTACTGCCGCGCGAAGCTGCCGGCCACCGCCGTCCCGAGCGACGTCGAGATCGTCGAACACCGCATCGGCCGGACCGCGAACGGGAAGCGGCGGGCCGTGGCCACCTCGAAGGAAGGAACCCTGTCATGATCGTGCGTTCCAAGGCGGAAGTGACCTGCGTCGACTGGGGGAACGGGCTCAGCTACCGGTTTCTCACCCAGCACGACAACATGGGGTTCACCCTGGCCCACACGCTGGTCAAAGCCGGTTCGAAATCGCCGCTGCAGTACCGCAGGCACCTGGAGGCCTGCTACTGCATCTCCGGGCGGGGCCAGGTGGTCACCGCCGACGGCACCACCTTCGACCTGGCGCCCGGCGTCATCTACGCCCTCGACGACCACGACGAGCACTTCCTCATCGCCTGCACCGAAGGCGACATGGAGCTGGTGAGCGTCTTCAACCCGCCGCTGCGTGGTGACGAGCGGCATTCCTTCGACCAAGCCGAATTCTCGCACTACTGAGCGGTTCGCCGGCCGGGGAGGCGGCCGGAACCGCCGGTCCAGCAAAGGAGTGACGATGGACAACACGACCAACGCCGGAGGAAGCCACGGCTTCGACCGCGGCCCCCGCACCCAGGGCTTCCCCGCCCAGCCGCCGACCGGGCCACCCGGCGCCGCCCCGCGGCCGGACCTCGGCTTCGCGCCGCCCGCCCCGCCGCCGCGGCGACGGCGCCGCGGCCCGGCGATCGTGGTCGGGGCGCTGGTCGCGGTGATCGCGATCGCCGCCGGGTTCGTCGTCGGCTGGGTCGTCAACGACGACTCGGACGGCGCGGACGGGCTGCCGGTCCCGCTGGCCGCCCAGAACGGCACGGCCGCCGGCGACGCCGGGGACTCCCTCGCCGGGGCGGGCAACCCCGCCGCCGGTGGCGGTGGCCCCTTCGACCTGCGCCGCGGCGCGGTGTTCGTGCAGACGAACGATCCGACGGCCAACGAGGTCATCGCCTTCTCGCGCAGCGAGGACGGGCGGGTGCACGAGGTCGGCCGGTACAAGACCGGCGGCGTCGGCAGCGGCAGCTTCGAGGACTCCGCGCACGGCATCGTGCTCGGCACCACGGCGGGGGAGACCTCCCCGCAGCACAACCTCGACAGCGCGCAGCTGCTGTACGTGGCCAACGCGGGCAGCGACTCGATCAGCGTGTTCCGGGTCGCCGCCGACGGCCTCCAGCTGGTGTCGAACGTGCCCTCCGGCGGGACCAAGCCGGTGAGCCTCACGGTGAACCACGGCCTGCTCTACGCGCTCAACAGCGGTGAGCTCGACGACCGGTTCGTGCTCCGGTTCCCCGACCAGTTCCTGGACAACTGCACGCACGGCGACCAGCCGTCGGTCTCGGGCTTCCGGATCGACGTCGAGGGCAGGCTCACCCCGATCCCCTCGTCCACCCGCCCGCTCAGCGGCGGCGGCCGCTCCGGCTGCGCGCAGGTCTCGTTCACCCCGGACGGTTCGCAGCTGGTCGTGTCCGAGCGCGTCGCGACACTGCCCACGCAGCCGGCCGAGAACGGGGCCATCGACACCTTCGCCGTCAACCCCGACGGGACGCTGGGGGCCAAGTCCGTGCAGAACACCTCCGGCGCCGGCCCGTTCGGCTTCGCGTTCACCAAGGACGGCACGGTCCTGTTCAGCGAGCAGAACCACACCGACAAGGGCAAGGGCACCGCGAGCAGCTACACCATGCTGGGCAACGGAACCCTGAAGGCGATCAGCAAGGCCGTGCCCAACAGCGGCACCGACACGTGCTGGATCGTCCCGACCAACGACGGGAAGCTGGCGTTCACCTCGAACGCGCTGGGCGGCGGCTCGCTCTCGAGCTACCGCGTCGAAGACACCGGGGCGCTGACGCTGCTGCACCCGCAGGCCACCGACAAGGGCCCCAAGGACGGCACGCTGGACATCGCGCTCAGTCACGACAGCCGGTGGCTGTACCAGCTCAACTCCCACTTCGGGCTGCTGCAGGTGTTCCAGGTGAACGCCGACGGCACGCTGAAGTTCCTCGAGGAGCACAAGGCGTTCGACGTGGTCCTCCCGGAGAACGGCGGCCAGCTGCCCCCGTTCGGGATCGCCGCGTACTGACCGTCCACAAAGGACCAGTAGGACTCCGCCGTGCGTGCTGTGACGCCGTGGCGACGGCGGTCCGGCAAGACTTCCGACCACACCGAGGCAGGCGCACGAACGACGAAAGTGGGCACCGTGAACAGGGAAACCGCTCTCACCCGGTCCCAGCTCCGCATGTGGTTCATGCAGGCGATGGACGTCCGGCGCACCGATCTGACGATCGCCTGCGCCGCCCGGCTCAGCGCCCCGATCGGGGTCGAGGAGCTGCAGCGCCGGCTCCTCGACGTCGTCGCCGGGAACCCGCTGCTGTCGGCGGTCGTCGACGCGGCAGCGGGTGAGCCGGTGTGGCGGTCGCTGCCGCCGCGGGAGGCCGTCCTCGCCGCGGTGCGGCCCACCGTGCGGGCCGCGAACCCGGCTCGGCTGCGCGCCCTCTACGCCGATTTCGCCGAGCAGCCGTGGGATCTGGGCCGGGAACTGCCGTGGTCGGCCGGCCTGGTCGTGACGCCGGAAGCGACGTACCTGTGCTGCCGGTTCCACCACCTGGTGTGCGACGGCGACCGCTCGCTGGAGCTGTTCCTCGCCGGGCTCGACGACCGGCCGCCGGCCGCGGCCGGGCCGGAGCTCGGCCGGCTGGTCACCGAACCGCCGCTGCCGGAGGACGCCGGCGCGGAGGTGGCCCGGCTCGCCGCGGCGCTCACCGCCCCGGGGGACCTGCGGCGGCGGGTCGTCGAGCCCGGCCCTGGCGGCCACCGCTGGAGCGGGGTCCTGGACCCGGGGCCGGACGGTGCACCCGACGAAGTCCACCTCCTGCGGCGCCTGCGGGCGGCGACCGCCCACCTCGTCCCGGGGGAGCAGCTGCTCGTCGCGATCCCGTTCGACGGCGGCACGCCGGAGCAGGCCGGGCAGTTCGGCTACTTCGGCAACCCGGGGATCGCCGTCCTGCCGGCGGACGACGACGACCCGCGGTGGGCGGAGCGGGAGTACGACCGGGCCCGTGCCCTGGCGCAGGTGCCGTTCCAGCACGTCATGGCCGACGACGGGTTCCGCGCCGCGGCCGACCCCGCCCACCCCTTCGACGTCCTGCTCGTGCCCCGGACCCTGTTCGGCCACCGCGGGCAGCTCGTCGAGTCGGTGGCGGAGCCCGCCGTCAGCAGAACGCCGTACGCCCTGGTGCTCAACCACTGGCGCGACGGCGACGGCCGGCTGCGCGTGCAGCTGGAGTCCACTGTGGTCGGTCCGGAGGTGCTCGGCCACCTGGGCGCGAGGCTGCAGGGGGACACGGACCACCGCGACGACGGCCGCCAGGGAGCGCCGCAGGCGGAGCTCGACGTGCTCGAGCGGCTGTCCGCCGTGGTCGAGGCCCAGCCGGACGCGGTGGCCGTCGACGCTCCCGGCACCGGCACGGCGTCCTACGGGCAGCTGTGGGCGGAAGCCACGGCGCTCGCGGACGTCCTCGGCCGGACGCTGCCGCCGGAGCACCGCGTCGTCGCGGTGGTGGGCCGCAAGCACCCCGCCGAGATCGCCTGCGTGCTCGGGGTGAACCTGGCCGGGGCCACCGTGCTGCGGCTCGACCGGGGCCCGGCGGCCACCCGGCGCGCGCTGGCCGGGGTGGCGGGGATCGGCGCGGTCGTCCGGCTGCCCGGCTCCCCGGTGCGCGGCACCGGGCCGGAGGAATCGTTCGAAGGAAGCTTCGGGACGTACCGGATCGTCACCGGGGCCCGCGGCCCGGCCGCCGGTCCGGAGCGGCCGCTCTACATCACGCTGACGTCCGGCTCGACTGGACAGCCCAAGCCGATCCCGTTCGCCCGCGCGGACCTCTCCGCACTGGTCGCCTGGCACCTGCGGACGTTCCCCTCGCCGCGGCGGATGCTCCAGTTCTCCAAGCTGTCGTTCGACATCGCCTACCACGTCATCTACGCGACGCTGTGCGGCGGCGGCACCCTCGTGGCGGCCGGCAAGGAAGTCCGCGACGATCCCCGGAAGCTGCTGGAGTTCCTGGCCGCGGCGGACATCGAGAAGGTGTACCTGCCGACCGTGCTGCTGCGGCCGGTGGCCGAGTCGGCGCTGGTGGAACCGGCCGTGGCGACCCCGGCGCTCAAGGAGGTCCTCGTCGCCGGCGGCGGGCTCCGGATCACCCCCGAAATCCGCGAGTGGTTCGGTCGCACCTCGGCGCGGCTGGTCAACCAGTACGGCATGTCCGAGACCCAGGACGTCACCAGCCACCAGCTCGGGGGACCGCCGTCCGGCTGGCCGGACCGCCCGGCGGCGGGCTTCCCGATCGACGGCGTCGACGTCCGGGTGGTCGGCGGGGACGACGTCGAACTGCCGCCGACCCTCAGCGGCGCGGTGGTCGTCCGCCGCGGCACCGACGCGGTCGTCACCGGAGACGTCGGCTACACCGACCGCGACGGCAGGCTGCACATCCTCGGCCGGGATAGCCGGGTCATCAAGCGCCGCGGCTTCCGCGTCAACCTGCAGGCCCTGGAGGCCGAGACCGCCGCGGCGCCCGGCGTGGCCGATGCCGTCGCCGTGCACCACCCGACCCCGGCCGGCGGCACCGAGATCGTCGTCGTGGCGACCCGGCAGGACTCCGCCGCCGAGCCCGAGCCGGCCGCGATCCGCGACCGGGTCGCCGAACGCCTCGGCGACGGCTACGAGTTCGAGCTCCGGTTCGTGCCCGCGCTCCCGCGGCTGGCCAACCACAAACCCGACCTGCAGGCGATCACGAAGCTGGCGGAGGAGGCCGGCGCGCGGCGGACGTCCGGTGCGCCCGCCGCCGACCCGGGCGCGGCGGGGTCGGCCGTGCTCGCCGCCGTCCGCGACCTCACCGGCAACCCGGCCGTCGACGAGCACTCCCGGTTCCTCGACGCCGGACTCGACTCGATCAGCCTGATGACCCTGGCGGCCCGGCTCGGCCGGGACCACCCCAGCCTGTCCGTCGCCGACTTCTTCCGCCACCCGGTGATCGGGGACCTGCAACGGGCCCTGGCGCAGCCGGCCTCCCGGCCCGCCGACGTGCGGCCCGAGCCGGCCGCCGCCCGCGAGCCGGACGAGGTGGCCGTCGTCGGCCTGGCCGGCCGGTTCCCCGGCGCCCCGGACGTCGAATCCTTCTGGCGCACCCTGCTCGACGGGACCTCCGCGGTGACGGCTCCCGGCGACGGCGGCACATTCGTCCGCGCCCAGGGCCACCTGGCCGACGTCGACGCGTTCGACCACGCGTTCTTCGGGATCAGCCCGGCCGAAGCCCGGCGGATGGACCCGCAGGTGCGGGTGTTCCTCGAGCTGTGCTGGACCGCGCTGGAAGACGCCGGCGAAGTGGCCGGCCTGCCGGGCAAGAACGTCGGCGTGTTCGCGGGCGCCGGGCTGAGCACCTACCTGCTCAACGAGGTCGAGCCGCGGCGGCTGGCCGACGACGACACCCCGTTCCTGGAGCACAACACGCTCGCCGAACGGCTCGGCACCGACCGGAACTACCTCACCTCGACCGTGTCCTTCCGGCTCGGCCTGACCGGCCCCAGCGTCGTCGTGCAGGCCGCCTGCGCCACCGCGCTCACCGCCGTGCACACCGCCCGCCGGGCCCTGCTGGCCGGCGAATGCGACCTCGCGCTCGCCGGCGGCGTGTCGATCATCTACCCGCAGCCGGAGGGCTACGAGTACGTCGAAGGCTCGGTCCGCAGCCGCCACGGCGTGTGCCGCCCGTTCGACCGCGAGGCCGACGGGACCGTCTTCGGCAACGGCGCCGGGGTCGTCGTCCTCAAGCGCGCCCGCGACGCGCGGACCGGCGGCAACACGGTCTACGCCGAGGTCGTCGGCAGCGCCGTCAACCACGACGGGGCCGCGAAGGCCGGCTTCAGCGCACCGAACCCGGCGTCGCAGACCCGGCTGATCGACGCCGCCGTCGGCGCTTCGGACCCCGTGGTCGACTTCGTGGAAGCGCACGGCACCGGAACCGCGATCGGCGACGTCATCGAGTGGGACGGGCTGCTCGCGTCCCGCCTGCAGGCCCCGGACGAGGCCACGCCGTGCCTGGTCGGCTCGGTCAAGGGCAACGTCGGCCACCTCGACGAAGCCGCCGGGATCGCCGGGTTCGTCAAGGCCTGCCTGGCCGTCCGGTACCGGCTCTACCCCGGGACGTACGGCTTCTCCGCCCTGCACCCGGGCCTGACCGGGACCGGCCGGTTCACGGTGACCGGCGACAGCCGCAAGCTGCCCGACGACCGGCCCGTCCGCGGCGGCGTCAGCTCGTTCGGCATGGGCGGCGCGAACTGCCACGTCCTGCTCCGCTCGCCGGCGGCCCCGCGGGTGAGCGAAGACGCCGGGACGCTGGGCGACCGCGACGCCCCGCTCTACCTGCCGGTCAGCGGCCGGAGCCGGGACTCCCTCGGCGCACTGGCGACGCGGCTGGGCGAGCGGCTCGGCCACGACGCGGCCCAGCTGCCCGCGGCGAGCGTCGTGCGCACCCTCACCCACGGCCGCGAGCACTTCGGCGAGCACCGGGGCGTGCTCGTGCACGGTGCCGGCGCGCCGCCGTTCCGCGAGTTCCCGACCGCCGCCGTGCGCGGCGAGACCGTCTGGGCGTTCCCCGGGCAGGGCAGCGGGTTCTCCTGGGACGCGGTGGCCGAGCTGGTCCGGTGGCCGGTCTTCGGCGAGCGGTTCCCGGCCCTGCTCGCGGAGTTCGCGGACCGGCTCGGGCCCGAAGCGTTCGAGCGGCACGTCGGACGGCGCACCGGCGACCCGGCGCGGCCGGTGGACACCGACGGGGCCGCGTGCGGCGACCCGTGCACGATCCGCGAGCAGGTCCTGCAGTTCTCGTTCCAGCTCGCGCTGGCCGACCTGCTGCGGTCGTTCGGCTGCGCCCCCGACGTCGTCACCGGGCACAGCCTGGGGGAGATCACCGCCGCCGTGTGCGCGGGCCTGCTGGCCGAACCGGACGCGCTCACGCTGGTGGCCGCCCGCTGCACCCTGATGGACGCCGCCCCGGCCGGGTTCATGGCCCAGGCGCGCTGCTCGCACGACCGGGCCCGGGCGCTGGCCGCGGACCTCGACCTCGACGTCGCGGCGGTCAACGGCCCGGCGCAGGTCGTGCTGGCCGGCCCCCGGCCCCGGCTCGACGACCTGCGGCGGACCGCGTCCGCGGCGGGCATCCACCTGACCCCGCTGCCCGTCGGCAAGCCGTTCCACAGCCGGCTGCTGGCCGGGGCGGCCGGCGAGCTGGAGCGCGGCGCGCCCGTCCCGGCCCACCCCGCCGCGGTGGCGTTCGTCGGCTCGAACGCGGCCTACGGCCCCACCCGCGAACCGGACGGCCTGCGGTACTGGACGACCCAGCTGACCTCGCCGGTGGACTTCCTCGCCGCCGCCGAGCAGGTGCTCGGCCGCTCGCCGCACCCCGCGATCGTGGTCGAGCTCGGTTTTTCCGCCACGCTCTCGCGCCTGGTGCGCGCCGCGGCGACCGACGGCGCGGTGCCGGCCCCGGAACTGGTCTGCGACCTCAAGAAGTCCGTCCCCGGCTACGTCGGCAAGGTCGCCGCGGCGGCCTACCGCGCCGGCCGCGGGCCCGATTGGGCCGCGCTCAACCGGGTGACCGGCGGGGGCCTGCTCCCGCTGCCCGCCTACCCCTTCGACCGCACCGAAATCCGGCCGCTCGGCCCGGTGCCGCGGCGCGGGCCGCTCGGCGACGTGCTCGCCCCGGACGTGCCGTTCACCCTGGCTCCGTCCGATGAGGACTGGATCGGCGGCCACCGCGTCGGCGACCGGTGGCTCGTCCCGGCCGCCGGCATTCTCCGCCTCTTCGCCCGGATCGGGCGCGCGGTGCGCCCGGACGGCACCGACGTCCTGCTGGCCGACGTCTCCTTCGAGCGGCCCATCGCCTTCGAAACCGAGACCGACGTCGTGGAGGCCCGGATCTCGGTCGGGTCCGGCTCGCCCGCCGAGTGCGTCCTGTGGACCCGGCGGCCCGGGCAGGCGTGGACCCGCAACGCCGCGGCCCTGCTCACCGACGAGGTCCGCGAGGTCGAGACCCCGGACGGCGCCGCCGACCCGGTCGACGCCGACCGGCTCTACCGGCGGTTCGAAGACCAGGGACTGCACTACGGCACCGGCTTCCGCGGCCTCGCCCGGATCACCGCCGGCCCCGCGGCGGCGCGGGCGCACTGGCGGCCGGAAGAAGCCCGCGGGGACCGCACCCGCCTCGGCATCGGCACCGACGAGGTGGCCGCGGTCGACGGCGTGCTGCAGCTCGCGGACGTCCTGGCGGCCACGGCCGGACCGGACGTCCGGATGCCCGCGCACGTGGCGTGGGCCCGGCTGCGGGCGGTCGCGGCCCCGGCCGACCTGATCGCCGTCGGTCCCGACGGGCCGGCCACCGTTTCCGGCACCCTGTCCGGCGAGACCGGGGGTGTGGTCGCCGAGCTCGCCGGCGTCCGGTTCCAGGGCGATCGCCGCGGCGGCGAGGTGGCCCACCGGCTCCGGTGGCGGCCGCACGTCCCGGTCGGCGCCGACCTGCCCGGCCCGGTGGCCGCGGCGCTCGAGGAGGCGCACGCCGCCCTGTCCGCACCGGACGACGAAGTCACGCGGTACCAGCGGCGGATCCGGCAGCTGGAAGACCACGCCGTGCGCGTCCTCGACTCGGCGGGCGCCCGCGAGTACCTGGCCGGAGCGACCGGGACCACGCCGGCCGGCATCCGGCGCCTGCGGGCCTTCGCGAACCTGCTCGACCGCCCGCGCCCGGCCGTCACGGAAGTGCCGCCGGAGGGCGCGCTGGACGCCGAGTGGGCCATCGTCGGCAACTGCGCCGGCCAGCTGCCGGGGTTCTTCGACGGTTCCCTCGACGGCGAAAGCATCCTCTTCGGCGGCTCCGGCGCGGCCCGGCTGCGGTCCTACTACCAGAGCTCGTTCCTGCTCAACCGGCTCAACTCCGCGCTGGCCGGGGTGGTCGCGTCCGCGGCGGCCGCGCACGCCACCCGGCCGCTGAAGGTCCTCGAGGTCGGTGGCGGCACCGGCGCCACCACCGAGGGCGTCCTCGCCGCGCTCGGCGACCTCGGGGCGGCCGCGGACTACACCTTCACCGACCTCAGCGAGGGGCTGAACCGGCTCGCCGCCGAGCGGTTCGGGGCGCACCCCGGCTTCCGCACGGCGCTCGCCGACCTCGACTCGGACGAGTCGGTCGGCGCGCTCGACGACGACTTCGACGTCGTGGTCGCGGTGGACGTCGTGCACGCCACCCGGGACGTCGGCGCCACGCTGGACCGGCTCGCCGGGCGCCTCGCGCCGCACGGGATGGTCCTGCTGGTCGAAGACCTCAAGGCGCTGGCCTGGGTGGACCTGACCTTCGGGCTGCTCGACAGCTGGTGGTCCTTCGACGACGACGTCCGGGCGGACCACCCGCTCCTGCCCGAGGAACACTGGCGGGCCCTGCTGGACAGCCGGTTCGGCCGGGTCGACGTGCTCCGGGCGTGCGGCGGGCTGCCCGCCGGGGACACCGTCGCTGACGAAGGGCTGTTCGTCTGCGCCAACCCGCGCCCGGCGGACCGGGACGAGCCGGTCGTCGTCGACGTCGCGACCGGCGCGGACGTCGGGGACCTGCTGCCCGCGTCGGCACGCACGGCCGTGCTGCGGTTCGAGCCGGCCGAGCCGGACGCGGACACGGCCGGGTGGTTCGCCGCCGCGCTGCTGCGGGCGGTCCGGCGGGCCGAGGAGCTGCCGCGGCTGGACACCCTCGTGTTCGGCACCCCGGACGGGGCCGCCGCGGGGCCGGCCGGGGCGATGGCCGCGGCACTGGCCCGGGTCGCGGCCTCGGAAGACCGCCGGGTCCGGACCCTCGCCTTGGCCGTCGACGGGCACGGCCCGGCCGCCGAGACCGTCCGGCAGGTGAAGACCCTGCTGACGCACCGCGGCGCACACGTCACCGCACGGATCTGCGACGGCACGCTGCTGCTGCCCGCGGTCGAACCCGCCGGTCCCGCGCCGGACGGCGAGCCCCTCGACCACGACGCGCTGGTGGTGTTCGGCGGCGCGAGCGACCTCGCCCACGCCGTCACCGAATGGTTCGTCACGAACCACGGCACCGGCCGGGTGTGGCTGGCCGGCCGGTCGGTCCTCGACTCCGGCACCGAACGGTTCGCCGCCCGGCTCGCGGACACCGGTGTCCAGGTCCGTTACGTGCCGGCCGACGTCGGCGACGCGGCCGACGTCCGCGCGGTGGCCGAGCGGGTGCTGGCGGACTCGGCGAAGCCGCTGGTGCTCAACCTCGCCGCGGTGCTGCGCGACGGCACGATCGACACCGTCGGCGCCGAAGACCTCGAAGCCGTGCTGCGGCCCAAGGTCCGCGGGAGCCACCACCTCCGAACCGCCTTCGCCGGCACCGCCGCCCGGTTCGTGCTGTTCAGCTCCACCAGCGTCCTGCTCGGCAACGCCGGCCAGGCCGCGCACGGCATGGCCTGCGCCTACCTGGACGGCCTCGCCGCGGCCCCGGACGTAGTGGCGGTGCAGTGGGGGCCGTGGGACGGCGTCGGCGTCACCGCCCGGCGCGGGCTGAACACGGCCTTGCGCCGGGCGGGGGAGAACCCGTTGCCCGCGGCCGTCCTGCTGCCCGAGCTCGACCGGGCCTGCCGGACCGGGGAGCCCGGCATCGCGGCCGACCTGAGCGCGCCCGTCCTGCGCCGGCACCCGTTCCACACCGCCTTGCTGCCCGCCCTGCCCCGCCCGGCGGCCACTCCGGACGCGCCGGAAAGCACGAGCGCGGCCCCGGCCGGTGAAACCGCGCCCGACGGCGAGCTCGTCACCGCGGCGGTGGCGTCCGTGCTCGGGGTGGCGCCCGGCGAGCTGGCCGCGGACCGGTCGCTGGCCGACAACGGCGTCGACTCCCTGACCCTGATCGAGGTCCGCGCGCTCATCGAGCGCCGGAGCGGGGTCCGGGTGCCGCTGAACGACCTGTCCGACGCGCCGACCCTGGCCGCGGCCGCGGACGCCGTCCGGCCGCGGGTCGCCCCGGCGGCCACCGAACCGGTGGCCACGGACCCGGTGTTCTACGTTTCCGGCATCTTCGGGCGGCTCGACGGCGCGCCCGACCTGGAGAGCGCGCTGACGACGCCGGGCGGGCTGGTCACGCTGTCTTCGCCGACCCGCGAGGCGGGGGCGGCGGGCCGGACCGACGTCGTGGCGGTGGCCGGCGACCTGGCCGATCGGGTCGAGTCGGTGCAGCCGGAGGGCGAGATCACCCTCGCCGGTCACTCGTTCGGGGTGATGGTCGCCTGCTCGCTGGCCGTCGAGCTCAAGCGCCGGGGGCGGACCCTGCGGCGGTTCGTGGCCGTCGACGGCGAGCCCGTCGCCGCGGCCGCCGAAGCCGCCGTCGAACCCGCCGGTGAAGCGGAATTCACGCGCCTGCTGGAGCTGGGCGGCGGCGCGGGCCGCCTGTCCGGGGACAGCCGGGCCGAGGCCTGGGAGAGCTACCGGGTCAACTGCGAGATCGCCCGCTCGCCGCAGGTCGTCGGCGAGCTCGGCTGCCCGATCGTCGTCGCCGTGCCCGAGACCGCCACCGGCGTCGGTCTCGGACCCGGCCGCGCGGCCGCGCTGGCCGCCGAAGCCGAAGAGAAGTTGGGAGGTACTTCCGTTGCCGTAGTCCGCATCCCGGGTGATCACTTCTCGATGCTGCGCTCGCCGCACGTCACCCGGCTCGCCGAACACCTCGAGTGAGACAACCGAAGGAGACACGAGATGACTTCCATCGCCACCCCGGCGGCCGCCACCGAACGGTTGCTGACCCCGGACGAGGCCGCGCAGTTCCACGAAGACGGGTACGTCGTCAAGCGCGGGCTCTTCTCCGCCGGCGAGCTGCGCCCGCTGCAGGACGAGCTCGACCGCCACCCGGACATCCGCGGTTCGCAGTCCAGCATTCCCGACCTCGAAGGGAAACTGTGGAAGGTCACCATCTGGTGCGAGCAGAACGACACCTACGCCGGCAAGCTGCCGCGCCTGGCCCGGATGGTCGACAACACGTCCCTGCTGCTGGGTGAGGAAAGCTACTTCTGGCACATCAAGCTCGTCCGCAAGAGCGACGACGTCCCCGGCGCGGTCGACTGGCACCAGGGGTACGCCTACTGGTACGACGACTGCGTCTACCCGAACACCGTCACGTGCTCGGTCGCGCTCGACTCGAACAACCTGGAGAACGGCTGCCTGAAGGTGGTCAAGGGCTCGCACAAACTGGGCCGGATCGACATGGTCGACGTCGGCGGCGCGCACGTGGCCGACCCGGTGCGGACCGCGCAGATCCTCGACCGGCTGGAAGTCGTCCCGTGCGAGATGGAGGCGGGCGACGCGGTCTTCTTCCACGCCAACATGCTCCACGGCTCGCTGCCCAACAGCACCAGCCGGCCGCGCACGCTGATGCACTGCGTTTACAACGCGCGGTCGAACGAGCCGGTGGACCCGTCGAAGTCACCGCACCGGGCCTACCGCCCGACGGAGAAGCTGCCCGACGACACGCTCGCGCGCGGCGACTACGACACCGTGTTCGAGAAGCACACCTTCTTCGCGCCGGAGCAGCTCAACAGCGTCGGCGGGACCCAGGTCTTCTGACCACCGCGGTCGTCCCCGGCCGGATGTCCTTTGTGGACGGAGAAACCGGCCGGGGCCGGCGCGGTGCCGTAGGTTGGTCCGGTGGATGACGAGAGGTCAGACGTGGAGCCGTTGGTGCGGGAGAAGTCCGGCGACGCGCACGTGCGCCGGGAGCGGGTCGTCGGCATCCTGCTGATGCTGGGCTCGGCGACGTCGTTCAGCACGATCGGGTTGTTCACCCGGGCGACGACGCAGTCCCTGGGTGACGTGCTGTTCCTGCGCGGGGTGTTCGGTGCGCTCGCGATCTGGGTGGTGGCCCGGCTGTTCACCAAGCAGCGCATGACCGACCGGGAGAACTTCCGCTGGCCCGCGCTCGCCGTGGCCGGTCTGTTCACCGTCGGGATGACCAGCCTGGTCGGGGCCTACCGGCTCGGCAGCGTCGTGAACGTGTCGGTCATCTACGCGACCATCCCGATCGTCGTCGGGCTGGCCCAGCTGATCTTCTTCCGGCGCCGGCCGTCCCCGGTGTTCTGGGTGTCCGGCGCCGGCGTGGTGGTCGGCGTCGGCGTGATGGCCGGCGGCGGCCTGAGCGGCGGCGACCTGGCCGGCATGGGCCTGGCCTTCGTGATGACGGTGTGCGTGGCGGGGGTCATCCTGATCTCGCGCCGGCACCGGGACACGCCGATGCTGGCCGCGTCCGCGCTGGCCTGCCTGCTCTCCAGCCTGCTCGCGGCCCCCTTCCTGGACCGCGACCTGTTCGACCCGAAGGGGTTCGCCGTTTCGGCCCTGTTCGGCATCGTGACCCTCGGTCTGGGCCGCGTTTTCCTGGTGCTCGGCTCCGGCCGCGTGCCGTCCCGGGACGCGTCGCTGATCGACGTCCTCGACGCGCCCATGACGCCGGTGTGGACCTGGCTCGTCCTCGGCGAAGTGCCCGGTGTCAACGGCATCGCCGGCGGCGCCGTCGTGATCCTCGCCGTCCTGCTCGGCGTCCGGTACGACCGGGAGTGAGTGCCGGTCGTCCCCGGCGTCGCGGGCGGCTTTCCCCCCGAAGGTGGTCGAATCCGTGACTCCCCACATCAAAGCTGCTTCCGCCGGCGGAGGCGAAGCGGTGGCCGGCGTCGTCCTGGCCGACCTCGGCCTGCTGCTGGTGACCGCGTTCGCGTTCGCCCTGCTGGCGAAGCGCCTGCGGCAGCCCGCCGTGCTCGGCGAGATCGTCGCCGGGATCGCGCTCGGCCCCAGCCTGCTCGGCCTGCTGCCCGGCGACCCGACGGCGGTGCTGTTCCCGCCGGCCGCCCGGCCCTACCTGATGGTGCTTTCGCAGCTGGGCCTGGTGCTGTTCATGTTCGGCGTCGGCTACGAACTGCGGTTGTCGCGGCTGCGGGGCGTCGGCAAGCAGGTGACGGCGGTGTCGCTCGTGTCGGTCGCGCTGCCGTTCGCGCTCGGCGCCGGGCTCGCCCTGCTGCTGTACCCGTGGCTCGACCGGCACGAGCTGAAGATGGGCGGGGCGCTCGGGCCGGCGCTGTTCCTCGGCGCGGCGATGTCGATCACCGCGTTCCCCGTGCTGGCCCGGATCGTCACCGAGCGCGGTCTCCAGCACAGCCGGCTCGGCACGGTCGCCCTGGCCAGCGCGGCCGTGCAGGACTTCCTCGCGTGGTGCGTGCTGGCCGTGGTGGTCGCCGTCGTCACGGTGGGCGGTCCGTGGCCGCTCGGCCGGATCGCGCTCGGCTCGGCGGTGTTCGTCCTCGTGCTGGTGTACCTGGTGCGCCCGGCCCTGAAGTGGCTGCTGGCGCCGGAGCGGAAGTGGGCGGGCAGCCGGATCGCGGTGCACACCGTGCTGATGGCCGGGTTGCTGACGTGTGCGTGGACGACCGACGTGATCGGCCTGCACGTCGTGTTCGGGGCGTTCCTCTTCGGCGCCGTGGTGCCGCGGGAGGCGGTCGCCGCGAGCACGCCGGAGGTGCCGGCGCGGATCGAGCAGATGAGCCTGCTGCTGCTCCCGGTGTTCTTCACCGTCACCGGGCTTTCGGTCGACCTCGGGACGCTGGGGATGCGCGGGGTGGTGATCGTGCTCGCGGTGATCGCCGTCGCGTGCGTGAGCAAGTTCGCCGGCGCGGTCGGGGCGGCCCGCCTCACCGGGGCCGACGGGCACCGGTCGGTCGCGCTCGGCATCCTGCTCAACACCCGCGGCCTGACCGAGCTGGTCATCCTCAACGTCGGGCTGAGCCTCGGCGTGCTCGACACGCGGCTGTTCACCGCGATGGTGATCATGGCCGTGGTGACGACGCTGATGACCGGGCCGCTGCTGAGCCGTCTCAAGCGCCGTGCGCCGGCGGCCGCTTCGGTCGTCGCGCCGGCTCCGGCTCCGGCTCCGGAAGACGCCCCGGACGACGAGGACACGGCGCGCGCTGCATGATCGCCTCATGAGTGGAACCGGCCGGCTCCGGCGCCTGCGGGCGGCGGCAGTGCACGCGACCCTGGGTGATCCGGGGACGCTGACCGCCGCCGTCGAGGCGCTGGAGTTCGTGCAGTACGACCCGATCCGCCGCCCGGGCCGCGCCCAGGACCTGATCCTGCGCCACCGGGTGCGCGGCTACCGCGAGGGCGCTCTCGAGCGGGCGTACGACCGGCTCGGCCTGGACGAGGGCTACCTGCACGTCTACGGCGCGATGACCCCGCGGCTGCGGGCGCTGGCCGACCCCCGCGGCCGCCCGGAGTTCGCGTACCGGCCCTCGGGCGTGGCCGCGGACGTCCTGGCGCTGGTCGGCGAGACGGGGGTCGTCCACCCTCGGGAGGTCGCGGCCCGCCTGGGTGACGCGCGGGTGGAGAACCTCTGGGGCGGCACGTCGACGGCCACCACGCACGCGCTCGACGAGCTGCACCGGCACTGGCTGGTCCGGGTCGCCGGGCGCCGCAACGGCGTGAAGCTCTACGGTCCCGCGGCACCGGTGTCCTCGACGGGCGACCCGGCGCTCGCGCTGACCGGGTACCTGGCGCGGTTGCTGATGCCGGTTCCGTTGCCCACGTTGCGAAGCGCACTGGTGCAGCTGCGCCGCCGAGGCGGAATCGACGCCTCGGCGGCGGTCGACGCCCTGGTGGCGTCGGGGGAACTCGTCGTCGAAGTGGTGGCCGGGTGCGCGTGGGCTTGGCCGGCCGAGGCGATCGTCCCGGAAACGCCGGTACCGCCGAGGGTCCGGTTCCTCGCCCCGTTCGACCCGGTGGTCTGGGACCGCCGCCGCTTCGAGCTCCTGTGGGGCTGGCCGTACCGCTTCGAGGCGTACACACCGGCCGCGGCCCGCAGGTTCGGGTACTACGCCCTGCCGATGCTGACCGGCGACCGCGCGGTGGGCTGGGTCTGCTGCACGGCGACCGATGGCGGCTTGGCCGTGGAGGGCCGGTTCGCCGTCCGGGAGGAGAAGGGCAAGGCGTTTCGTGTGGGCTTCGACCGCGAAGCGGAGCGGCTTGCGGCGACCTTCGGGCTTTCGCTGCACTCGGCGACGTTGGGGGTGTGAGGGGTCTGTCGCCTGTGGTGGGTCAGCCGCGCGGGTCGGGGAGTTTGCGTCCGGCCGCGAAGATGACCAAGGCGACCAAGACCTGCACCGCCATCACGCCCGCGAAGGCGTCGCGGATGCCGAGGACTCCGGGCTCCGCCAGCCACAGGTACGAGCTGCCGAGCGTCGCCACGCCCGCGGCCACCGACACCTGCTGCACGGTCACCAGCACGCCGCTCCCGGCGCCGGCCTGGGTGGCGGGGACCCGGGACAGGACGACGCGGAACATCGTCGTCATCGTCAGGCCCTGGCCGAAGCCCGCGAGGGCCATGCCCGGGACCAGGGCGAGGATCGGCACGTGCGGCCAGGCGAGCAGGACCGTGCCGATGAGGACGGCGATCCCGGCCGCCTGGGCGAGCGCGCCCGTCGTCACCACCCGGTGTCCGATGTGGACTGTCAACCTGCTGCTCACCAGCGAGGCCACCAGGAACCCGACCGCCATCGGGGTGATCGCGAGGCCGGCCCCCGCGGCGCTGAACCGGAGGCCGTCCTGCAGCGTCAGCGCGTACACGAACAGGAAAGCGCCGAAGCCGGCGAAAAACGGCGCACTGAGCGCCAGTCCGCGTCGCATGCTGGGCAGCGCGAGCAGGGACGGCGGCAGCAGCGGGGTGGCGTCCTGCCGCTCGGCCCGCCGCTGGGTACGGGCGAACAGCACCGCGAGCACCGGGGCGGCGCCCAGCGACAGCCACGTCCACCACGGCCAGCCCAGCACGCGGCCGGCCATCAGCGGCACCAGGACCGCCAGGACCAGCGCACCGAACAACGGGGTGCCGGCCCGGTCGAGGCCGAGCGGGCGCTCCGAGCGGCTTTCCGGCACGGTCCGCCGGAGCGCGAGCAGGCAGACCAGCCCGATCGGCACGTTCACCAGGAAGATGGGCCGCCAGGTCAGGCCGCCGAGGTCGGCCGTCACCAGGAGGCCGCCCGCCAGCTGGCCGACGCACATGGCCAGCCCCGACGTGGCTCCCCACCAGCCCAGCGCCTTCGACCGCCGCTCGCCGGCGGTGGTGGCCTGGATGATCGACAGCACCTGCGGCACCATCAGCGCCGCCGACGCGCCTTGCGCGGCCCGGGCCGCCACCAACAGGCCGGCCGTCGGCGCGAGGCCGCCGGCGAGCGAGGTGAGGGTGAACAGGCCGAGGCCGACGGCGAACAGCCGCCGCCGGCCGAAGTGGTCGCCGAGCCGGCCGCCCAGCACCAGCAGGGTGGCGTAGGCGATCCCGTAGGCCGCGACGACCAGCTGCAGCACGACGGGTGTCGCGTGCAGGGTGCGGTCGATGGTCGGCAAGGCGACGTTGACGATGAAGAAGTCGACGATCGACAGACCGGCGCCGCTCAGCACGGTCAGCAGCCCGGCCGGGCCGAGCCCGGCCGGGGACCGCGTCCCCGGGCGCGTACCGATTGCTGTGTCCATGGTTCCACCCTCCGCGCTGCGGCGTCACACGACCGTCACTCGGCGCAGCTCCACGTCATCCGCAGCGCCGCGAGCGCCCGCTGCTCCAGCCGGGCCGCGTGCGCCGCGTCGCGCCCGGCGACCAGCCAGCCGATTTCGCCGCGGCACGCCGTGGCGTCGACGGTGACGGCCACCCCGGTCCGGGCCGGCCGGTCGTAGGCCACCTCGGCGATCTCGAGCGCCGCGACGGCCGTCGGGAAATCGCGCACCTTGATGCCCGCGCGGGTGAGCAGCACCCGGTCCCGGGCATGGTCCGGCCCGGCCAGCGCCCGGGCGAGCCGCGCGACCGGGCCGTGCCGGCCGGCGCCCGCCCGCACCCCGGTGACGAACCACCCGTCCCCGGTCACCACCGAGTCGACGCGCAGCGCACCGGCGTACCCCCGCCGCCCCGCCTCGGCCGCGACGTCCACGCTGTGCGAGGTCAGCTCGGCGCGCAGGGCCGCGGTCAGGGTTCCGCCGGGCACTTCGAGGCCCGCGACCCCGGGCCGCCGCTCGGCGACGCCCAGCAGCTCGGGCGGAACGGCGGGCCCGGGCACCCAGAATTCCGCGACGTGGGCGCGCAGGACCCGGCGGTGCACCTCGACGAGCACGTCCGCGCCGCCGTGGTCGCTCAGCAGCGGCCACAGTTCGGCGGCGAGGAAGGCGAAGTCGCAGTCGTCGCCGGGCACCCGCACGATCGGGTGCCGTTCGTCGCGGATCTCGTCGTGCACCGTCACCACCAGCCCCTCGCCCCGGCCGGAATCCCGCCGGACGAGCACGCGCCCCGCGACGGGCAGCAGCGCCCGCACCGCCGAGCAGAGGCCGTGCTCGGTGGCGACCGGCCGGCCCGGCGCGAGCGGGGCGCCGACCGCGCCGGCCAGCAGGTGCAGCCCGGCGGGTCCGTCGAGCGCTTCGGCGCCACCGAACCGGAGGAACCGGCGGCACGCGGCGTCGGTGTCCCCGCCGACCCCGGCGAGGGGGAGGCCGAGGTCGTCGGCGAGGGCCAGGACGCCGCGGCCGGGGCGGTACGGGACCAGCCGTCGCGCGCCGAGGTCGCCGGCGCGGAGTTCGGCCGCCGCCCGGCCGTCGTCCAGCGCGGGCCCGGTCACGACCAGGTTGCCGGCGCTCAGCCGCGACCCGAGCAGGTCGCCGAGGTAGCCGAGGAAGTCGTCCCCGCAGCGGTGCGGTACCAGCAGCCGGTCCCGCTCCCCGAGGACGGCCACCAGTTCGCAGCCGCATTCCGGGCCGCCCGGCTCGACGGCGATGAGGTCAGGCATCGTGGCGTCCTCGGTAGAAGGGAAGACCATCGGGCCGACCCTGCACGACTCGCCGTGAACGCGGAGTCGCACCGTCGTCACACCCGCCGTCACCTGATGTGACGGGCCGCCCGGTGTTCGCCGCCGCAACCGCCGTTCCGAGCGTTTTCGAATACGCTCTGTTCCGTTGATCAATGTGCTGCTCTATTGTCTGCGCCCTTCCATGTCTTGAGCTACCCTCGGCCCGTGGGAGGATTTACTGGGGGAGCACAACCGCTCCCGTCCGATGCCGAACTCGTCGCCCGGCTCAGGGGTGGCGACGAAACGGCGTATGCGCTCCTTCTCGACGCGTGGTCGGGAAAACTCCTGCGCGTGGCGCGATCCTTCGTCAGCACCAACGATTCGGCGCACGAGCTGGTCCAGGACACCTGGCTGGCCGTGGTGCGCGGAATCGGTGACTTCGAGGGCCGCTCATCGTTGAAGACGTGGGTCTTCCGGATTCTCGTGAACGCCGCCAAACGGCGTAGTACCCAAGAAAGGCGTACCGTCCCCTGGAGCAGTGTGGTCCTGGCGGAGGACTTCGGTCCGACGGTCGACCCGTCCCGTTTCCGCGGTTCCACCGATCCGTACCCTGGCGATTGGTGGGCCTATCCGGCCGCGTGGCCGACGCCGGAACAGGAAGCAATGGCGACGGAAATCAGAAATGAAGTGTCGTCGGCGCTGACGGAATTGCCCGAGCGGCAGCAGATCGTGCTCACGCTGCGCGATGTCGAGGGGTGCACGTCCGAAGAGGTCTGCGCAATGCTGGAGATTTCGGCGGCGAACCAGCGGGTTCTGCTGCACCGGGCGAGGGCGGCGGTCCGGCAGCGGCTCGAAGACTACCTGACGCCCGCACCGGCGGCCGACGACCCGGACGCGATCGCACCGTGACGGCACGTCGCCGAGGGGGGCCGCACCGCGATCCTCGTGCGCGGTGTAACGCTGCGCGACCCTCCGACACTGTATGTCCGTAGCTCTTGGTTGCACGGCAGTGCCGAGGAAGGTCGGACAGGTAGTCTGAACGGGTGGTCGACATGAAGAAGATGACATGTCAGGAGCTGGTCGAGCTGGTCTCGGCCTTCCTCGACGGCGAGCTCGATCCGGCCACGGAGCGCCGTCTGGTCGACCACGTCGCCATCTGCGAAGGCTGCGGGAGCTACATCGACCAGTTCCGCCGGACGATCACCACGCTCGGCGACCTGCCCGACGAATCGCCGGGGGTGCTGGCGCCGGAACGCCGCAGCATGCTGCTGGCCGAGTTCCGCAAACTGCACCCGCCCGCGGACGCCCCGGATGAAGCCGGCAATTAGTTCGCCGTAAGGGATCGGTAACCGTGCTCGGAGCGCGGGCCGGGCCATTCTTCCCGTTGAATGAGGGGCGACCGACGACGTGGAGGAGAGCGAGATGAACCGCACCCGGCGGGTATTCGGGCGGCCCTGGTTCATCGGCGTGCTGGTGGCGGGGCTCGTCGCGGTCGCCGCGGGCCTGTACTGGTTCCAGCCCTGGCAGCTCTGGGTGGACGAAACGGTGCAGGAAGCCCTGCCCGAGCCCGCCGCCGCACCGGCGACGGTGTCCGTGCCCCCGGTTTCCTCGCCGTCGGCTTCCGTGCCGTCTCGCCCGGCGGAGCCCGCGGACCTCGCAACCGGCAAGCTGATCAGCCACGAGCACCGGACCGCCGGAACCGTCCGCATCCTGCGTGCGGCCGACGGATCGCTGGTGCTGCGCCTGGAAAACCTCGAGACGAGCAGCGGCCCGGACGTGCACGTCTGGCTCACCGACGCGCCGGTGAAGCCGGGAAAGGACGGCTGGGCCGTCTTCGACGACGGCAAGCACCTCGACGCGGGCAAGCTCAAGGGCAACAAGGGAAACCAGAACTACCCGCTGCCGGCCGGCACCGACTTGGCCGGTTACCGCAGCGTGAGCCTCTGGTGCGACCGCTTCGACGTTTCCTTCGGCGCGGCGGAACTGGCCGGCCGGGACACCGGGGACTGAGCGCGACCCGGTCACCGTCGAGAACCGCTTGCCGCGTCTGGCCCTCCCGCGCTGTTACCGCGTCGAGCAGTTCGGTGGCCGTCGCGCAGGCTTCGCCGGTGATGACGTGCTCGGTGCCCGGGTCGATGCGCAGGTCCACCTCCGCCCCGGCCTGGCCGCAACACGCGCCCGCGGAGTTCCGGCGCGCGGGTGCTTGCGGGTGGTCCGCTCGGGCTTTCCTGAGGGTGTGGTGAGGCTTGGGCGGGTTGGCGCTCGCGGAGTTTCGGCTCGCGGGTGCTTGCGGGTGGCCCGCTCAGGGTTTCCTGAGGGCGTGGCAAGGCTTGAGCGGGTTGGCGCTCGCGGAGCTCCGGCGCGCGGGTGGCCCGCTTGGCGTTTCTTGAGGGCGTGGTGAGGCTTGAGCGTTCCTTGAGCGCCTGGCGCGTTACTGCCGGTGGAGGCCGGCGAGCACGGCGTCCAGGCTCGGGAGCCACCGGCGCTGCGGATCCGGGGCGACCAGCCACTCGGCGCCCGGCGTGCCGCGCCGGGGGTCGAGGGGCAGGGGGAGCAGCGTGCCCCACGCGAGCACCTCGACGGCACGGGGGAGTTCGAACTGCGGCGGGATGAGGCCGTCGGTTTCCGCCAGGATCGCCACCCGTTGGCCCTGCTGGGTCGCGATGACCACGGCCGGGCCCTGGCAGCCGTTGGCGGCGAGCCGCGCCAGCACCGGGGCGGCGCTCAGCTTCGGCAGCGTCGCGGCGCAAATGCCGTTCTCCAGCGACAGGAACGGCTGGCTCCCGCGCCACTGCACCGACCAGCCGAAGAGCCGCCGGTACACCGCATCGGCCCGGTCACGGGGCGAGACCGGCTGCAGATCCTGGTCGAGCGACATCTTCGGCGCCTTCCGCTCGGGGTGAGGATGCCAGGTTAGCGGCACTGAGTGCCACTAGCAAGCCGGGCTGCTACTTTCCCGTCATGACCGATGCACCGCACCGCGCGCCCGCCACCAGGGCCGGCGCCACCCCCGCGGGCCGGCGGCGGCTGCGGCGCGCGCTCGCCGCCGCGGCCGTGGACCTGTTCGCGGCGAACGGCTACGAGGCCACCACGGTGGACGACATCGCGGCCGCGGCCGGCATCGGGCGCCGGACGTTCTTCCGGTACTTCGAAACCAAGGACGACGTGCTCTTCGCCAACCACGACGAGATCGTGGCCGAGATGGAAGAGGTGTTCGCGGCCGCGGACCCGGGGCGCGATCCGGTCGAAGTGGCGTGCGCCGCGGTCGGGCTGGTCCTGGACGCCTACGCCGACGACCTCGACGTCTCGCTCAAGCGCTTCGCCTTGACCCGCGCCGTGCCTTCCCTGCGCGACAAGGAGGTCGCGACGGTCGATCGCTACCAGCGCGTGCTCACGCGGTACCTGCAGGCGCGCTTCGAGGACCAGGGCGACGAGGCGGCCAGCCTGCGCGCGGCCGTGCTCGCCGCGGCGATCGCCGCCGCCAACAACCACGTCCTCCGGCGCTGGCTGCGCAGTGGCGGGAAGGGTGACATCCAGGCCGACGCGGCCGAGGCGTTCGCGCTGGTCGCCGACGCCTTCCGGGCGCGGACCGGCGCCGCGGGCGGCGACGTCGCCACGGTGGTCGCCGTGATGACCACGGCGACTCCGCTGCAGCAGGTGCTCGCCGAGGTCCGGGCCGCCTTCGGTGGCGGGAGGCCCGCTTCCTGACCGAATGTGGCACTGAGTGCCACACCCGGGGCGCGTCCGCGGCGCGTGCGATGCCGGCAACGACCGCCCGGGCGCTGCGGTGGCGATTCGCCTCGCCGGCCGACGCTCACCACGTCGTCGAACGCGCATTCCTTTTCGCCGCAGTCACTCTTGATCGTCCGATGTGGACCGTGACCGCGGGTGCGTGACACTACCGTGACCCGTCACCTGATTGGCGGGTTGGCATCCCTTCGGTGCTCGGTATGGTTTTCCCCAACTGGCATCGGAGTCGACCGTTGGTGCCGGGGAACTTCTGGGGGCTCGCTCGGGGGAATCGCAGGCACGGTGCCCGGCGCCGTCGGCGCAGGGTCGCGCCCGCGGTCTGCCGCAAGCGCGCACGGACGCTCGGCTCGCGTGGCGCTTTCCCTTCACCAGCGCGGCATCCGGAGCTGATCCCGTTCCCCGGGGTGGGAGGAGCGACAGTGGAGCAAGCCGGAACGGTACCGGCGCTCGTCGGGCAGTGGGTGCGCCGCACGCCGGAGGCCGAAGCGGTCGCCGACACGCGCACCGGCGCGAGCCTGACCTACGCCGAGCTGTGGCGGCGTTCGGGCCGGTTCGCCGGTGAGCTGGCGGCCGCCGGTGCCGGGCGCGGCGACGTCGTCGGTGTCACCGTGCCGCGGTCCCCGGAGTTCGTGGTGGCCGTGCTCGGCATCCTCCGGGCCGGCGCCGCGTACCTGCCGGTCGACCCCCAGGCCCCGCCCGGCCGGGTCGCGACGATCCTCGGGAACGCCGGTGCGCGGGTCGTGGCCGGCCCGCCCGCCGCGGACCGGCCGTCGCTGCCGGTCCCGGACGCCGGTAGTGGCCCGGAGGCGCCGGAAGTCGAGCTGACCGGGGAAGACGTCGCCTACGTCTGTTCCACGTCCGGGTCCACCGGGACGCCCAAGGGGGTGCTGGTCCCGCACCGCGCCGTCCGCCGGCTCGCGACCGGGGCGCGGTTCTGCGCCCTCGGCCCCGGGGACCGCGTCGCGAACACGGCCAACCCGGCCTTCGACGCGACCACGTTCGAGCTGTGGAACACCCTCGGCAACGGCGCCACCGTGGTCGTGCTGCCGACCGTGGCCGAGCTGCCGCCGCCGGAGTGGGCGCGGCTGGCCCGGGACGCCCGGGTGTCGGCGGCTTTCCTGACGACGTCGTTGTTCCACGCGGCGGCGCGGGAACACCCCGCCGCCTTCGGGTTCCTGGACACGCTGGTGGTCGGCGGCGAACAGCTCGACCTCGGCGCGGTGCGCGAGGTGCTCGCCCACGGCGCGCCCGGCCGGCTGGTCAACGGCTACGGCCCGACCGAGACGACGACCTTCGCCACCTTCTTCGACTGCACAACGGATTCTCTGGCCGGATTGGACCGCATCCCGATCGGGTTCGCGCTGCAGGAAACCACCCTCGCGGTCGTCGGCGAAGATGGCGAGCCGGTCGAACCGGGGGAGATCGGCGAGCTGCTCGTCGGCGGCGCCGGCGTCGCGCTCGGCTACCTGGGGCGGCCGGACTTGACCGCGGAACGGTTCGTGCCGGACGAGACGGGCGCGTCGAGCTACCGCACCGGAGACCTGGTGCGCGAAGTGAACGGCGGCGCGCTGGAGCTGGTCGGGCGGCGCGACCGCCAGGTGAAGCTGCGCGGGTACCGGATCGAACTGGAAGAGATCGAGAAGGCCGCGACGGCTGTCGACGGGGTGGCGGCGGCGTTCGTGGAGAAGGTCGGAGCCGGGCCGTCGGCGTGGCTGGCAGGGTTCGTCCTGCCGACGGCGGGCGGTGGCTTCGGTTCGGCGGAGCTGTCGGCCGCGCTCGAGCGGGTGCTCCCGGCTTATATGGTGCCCGCCCGGTGGATCGTGCTCGACGAGGTTCCGCTGGGAGCGACCGGGAAAGCCGACCGCGCGGCCCTGCTCGCGTCGCTGGAGCGGCCGCCCGGCTCGCCGGCCGGGTCGCTTGGGCCGGTTGCGGGGTCGGTGGGTGGCGTGCTGGAGCCAGCGGCCGGTGCGCCGGTTGCGAGGTCGGCGGGTGGCGCGCCGCCGCGGCCGTCCGGCGAGCCGGTTGCCGAGCCGGTGGGTGGCGAGCCGCCGCGGGCGCCCGGTGAACCGGCCGGGGATGTGCTGGAGCGGGCGTGGCGTGAGGTGCTGGGCGTGACCGGCACTCCGCCCGACGCGAACTTCCTCGACCTGGGCGGCAATTCCATCCTGGCCATGCAGGTGGCCTCCCGGGTGCGCAGCGGCCTCGGGATCGTGCTGGAGCCGGCGGATGTCCTGCTGGCGGAGTCGTTCGGCGAGCTCGTCACGCGGGTTCGCGAGCTGCAACACCCATGAACGGCCCCGTCCCGGCCGCCGTGATCCGGCGGCCGGGGTGGGGTGATCACGGCCGGGCGGCGTCCCGGTGGGCCTCGGCGGCCGCGTGCAGTTCCGGCGAGTAGCGCACCCGGCCGCCCGGGCCGCCGTAGCGGCGCTTTCGGGTTCCGCCGGTGCGGCGGATCATCGTCAGGCTGTTCTGGGTCAGTTTCTGCGATTCGAGGAGGTTGACGACTTCCAGCTCGCCCGGATTCGCGCGGGCGAACTCGCCGATGTACCGGACAATGGCCTCACCCTCCGGATAAGTCAGCAGATAATGCATCAGGACGATTCCGCCGTCCGGTTTGATGCGTTCCCAGAAATTGTCGAAAAAGTACAGGCACTCCCAGGCGTCGACCCATGCGAAGTCGATCGGCGCGAACTCCTCGGGCAGCTGGTCGGCGCAGTCGCGGATATCGGCGTTGACGACCGTCACCAGGTCGTCCAGCCGCAGTTCCCGGAGCACGCCGAGCACCCGTTCGGCCGAGGACTCGGGGATCGACAGGTCGTCGACGGCGACCAGGGACGGCCGGTACGGCCGGAGGTGGAACTCCGGGGTGACCAGGGCCGGCGCGGCGTTGAGCCAGGTGTCGTCGAGCTCGTCGTGGTCGGCGAGGTGGCGGCTGGTCTTCTCGGCGAGCGCCGCCGACTCGGCGGCCACCTGGTCCCGCACGTCGGCCAGGGCCGCGGCCAGGAACGGGGTCGTGTACCCCATCCCGACCTCGAGCACCCGGCTCGGCCGGTGCAGGCAGACGAGGTCGGCCAGCAGCCGGGCGATCACCTCGGTGCCCATCTCCGGCACCCGCAGGCGTTCCGCGACGGCCTGGAATTCGGCGGTGACAAAGCGGTTGAGCTGCACTTTTCCCCCTGTGTGGACGCGGGTCAGCGGCCCCGGACGACCGCGGTGACCTCGATCTCGATCAACGCCTCGGGCCGGAACAGGGCGGCCACGGCGACGGTGGTGCTGGTCGGCAGGTCGCCGGTGAAGTACCGCCCGCGCACCTGCGCGTACGCCGCCCGGTCGGCCATGTCGGTGAGGTAGGTCCGGATGTTGACGACGTCGGCGAACCCGGCGCCGTGCGCCTTCAGGATCGCCCCGATCACCTCCAGGGTCCGTTCGGCCTGCACCGCGACGTCACCCTCGCCGACGATCGCGGCGTTGTCGTCGTCGAGGGCGACCTGGCCGGAGAGGATGAGGAGCGCGCCGTCGCCGAAGTCCAGCCGGGCCACCTGGGAGTAGGGGCCGGCCGGGGCGGGGGCGGTCGCCGGGTTGCTGAGCTCGGTGCGCATGTTCGTCCTTTGTTCACCTGCCGGGAATTCCGATTAATCGGCGAGGCCCGGTCAATTCGATCACGTCCGTCCGGCACGATACCCGATCGGCTTCGGGAGTGAGCGAAATGATCAGGGAATCGCCAACGAAGGTGGGTGGTGACCCAGATCACATGATGATCTACGAAAAGGTTGCCTATGGTGGTCGGCAGGGGGTGTGAAAGTTGCGCGAAATTCGCGAACAAGGTCGATTTCCGACGTCCTCGCCGATTGCTTCGGCCGATCGGCCGCCCGGCGGTCCCGGCCCGGGGGAGGCGCCGCTGTCGGCGGCCCAGCGCCGCCTGTGGCTGGTGGACCAGGCCGCCCCCGGCGCGGCCACCTACAACGTCCCCGTCTTCCTGCGGTGGCACGGCCGGGTGGACGTGCCCGCGCTGCGGGCCGCGCTCACCGAGGTCGTCCGGCGGCACGAGGTGCTGCGCACCCGGTACCTCCTGCGGGACGGCGACCCCGTGCAGCAGGTCGTCCCGGCGGCCCCGGTCGACGTCGAGGTCGTCGCGACCGAAGACGCCCGCGAAAGCGCTTCACACCGGGTCGCCCTGCCGTTCGACCTGGCCGCGGGCCCGGTCCTGCGCGCCACCGTCTTCCGCGGCGCCGAGGACGCGGTACTGCTGGTGCTGCACCACATCGCCTTCGACGGCTGGTCGCTCGGCCGGCTCGGCACCGATCTCGCGCTGGCCTACGACGC
>NZ_JBSGJD010000074.1:0-37405 GCF_053605405.1 Amycolatopsis sp. NPDC003861 | reverse complement strand
GGGGTCGGCGTCGCCCGCGCGCTGGGTGCGCATATCCATGGTGGCGCTCCCGCGTGAACCTGGATCCACCCCGGTCGGTCCCCGGGTGCCCCCGGTGACCGACCTCGAACCCCGCACACCGCGCCGTCCCCGAACTGCTGTCCAGCAGTGGAGAAAGGCGATGTGCGGGTGTCCCGGTCGGGACGCACTCGCCCAAGCGGGGCCGCCCGCGTCGGCGGCAGGCCCGCCCCCTTTCTGCCTATCCGCAGCCATGGCCGCGAACGGGGCGGGCTTGCCCCGACGCCAGGCTCCGCTAGAGTGCGTCGGCCCGACCGGAACACCGCACCGGCTTTCGCTAGCGCAGCAACACTTTCCTCATTCCTCATTCCTCATTCCTCGGCCCGGTGCGCAGCGTCGGCTGATCGCCGAAGGTATTTTCCCGGTCGTTTGTTGCTTCAGCTCACCTCGGGGCGGGATTCCGCAGCAGGCTCAGCATTGCGCTGCGGTGGGAGAGCGTCAGCCAGACGTCGGCGATGTCCGGGTGCGCCCGGCCGTCCAAGTCGGCCCGTGTCCAGGCCAGCCGCAGGCACCGCACAGCCGTGCGGGTCGTAATCCGACCCTCTCGGATCGCGGCGTCCACCTCGCCCACGACATTGGCGGGAAGGCCAGTAACGACGTGCGAGTACTCCATCGCGGTGCCGGGTACCGGTACGGAACCCCACCGGCGGCGCGCGCGTTCCCGGGCTCGGGCGACGCTGTCCCGCAGCGACTCCAGGGACGGCAGCGACACATCAGGCTCGGCGACGGTGACCGTCCGCACGAACAGGTCGACGCGGTCGAGCAACCAGAGCGGGATCCGGGCGAGGTAGCGCGCACGCTGCGCCGGAGTGCAGCGGCATTCCTTGGCCCGGACGCAGCCGCAGGAGCAGTCCCGGGCGGTGAAGACCATGCGCGCTCCGGCCGGGCGCGTTTCGGCGCCTGCCCGGGCAGTGATGCCGATCGTGCCGTGCTCCAGCGCTGGACGCAGCACCTCGACGATGCGGGAGGAAAGCTCGGGGAGGTCTTCGACGGTCAGGACGCCGCAGTGCGCCAGCGTCAGCAATCCCGGCCGACTCAGGGATCCGGCTACCGCGGCGATCGTGTCGTCGGGGCGCAGGGAAACTCCGGGCGGCCGGAGGTGCTCGCTGCGGCCAGGGGCAGGTTCGCCGGCCAGGACGTGCCACTTGCTGAGCTCGAGCGCCTCGGTGTCGGTGAGGTCGGTCATCAGCGTCCGCATCAGCCGGGGCAGCAGGAGGACCGGGGTGCCGGGAGCCGCGACGTGCAGGGTGTGGTGACCGCCGGCGGCCGCGACCGCGGCAGCTCGGACCGCGGTGGGCGACAGCTGGGCCCAGGCTTCGGGCGCCCACAGCGTGGCAGGCGACGCCCCTTCGCCCGATTCGGACCGCAGGGCCGGAGTAGGTCCGCCTCGCAGCCAGGTGACCAGGTCATCTAGGCAGGCAACAGGGACGATGGTGACGCCGGGGACGTCCCCGGTATCGGCGGCGTTGGCGGCGGGCACGACCAGGTGGGTGAACCCAGCGTCGGCGGCCGCGATCGCACGCGTCCGCACGTCGGCGACCGGGCGGACGGTGCCGTCGAGACCGAGTTCGCCGACCAGTGTGGTCGCGGTCAGACGCCGGACCGGCACGGCGTCGGTGACCAGCAGCGCCGCGGCCGCCGCGGCGAGATCGACGTCGGAGCGCGGGTGCGCGGTGGAGGCGGTCAGGTGCACGACGCCCTCGGGCCAGGACAGGCCGCTGTTGCGGATGGCCGCGCGCACCCGGTCGCGGGTCTCGCGCGAGACCGTCGGGTTGAGGCCGTGCACGCGCAGCGTGGCGTCGCCGACGCCGAGGTCGGCACGGATGTCGACGATCCGGGCTTGGGAGCCGTCGAGGGTGACCACGCGGGTACGGGCTTCCATGACATCGTCCTTTCGGGGTGAAGAAAAGAACTCCGGCGCCAGGTGAGGCGCCGGAGTCGGGTGTTCGTCGACTGCGCGACAGTCGCGCCGACGGTCAGCGGCCAGAATCGGGCGCCACGGGCGCGGCGCGGTCGGCGGCGGCACGTTCACCGACGAGCGCGGCGAGGGCGAGCGCGTTCTCGACGGTGGCGTCGATGCTGAACCGCACCCGCCGCTGGCGGCCACGCCAGATCGGCTGCAGCACCTGCGCGGTCGCGAACAGCGGCTGACCGTAGGCCCCGACCGACACAGTGTTCGCACCGGCCGCCGGGGTGGTGCCGAAGCCCGCGCCGATCGCGGCCAGGACGTTCGAGAGGTCGGCGGCGTCGCACGCGCGCCGGCGCGCGAGGTCCCGCGCCGCGTCGATCAGCTCGACCACGTCCGGAATCAGCCGCCGGGCCACGTCTTTGCCGACTGCGGCGGCGGGCCGGGCCCGCGCCACGGTCACCGACGGCCGGACCATTCCGGTCGGCTGATGGGGACTGAGCTCCGAGTCCAGCCAGGCTTCCAGCACCAGACGCTCCCCCGATCCGCAGGAGGAGACGGTCACGCTGATCCACCCGCCGTCCGGGCCGACGAGCGCGGCGTCCTCACCGACACAACGGGACGTGGCGGCACGCCACGGCTCGCCGAGCACGTCCGCGACCGCACGCAGGTACGGCATCAAGTTGTTCGACATCTCCCGGGGTTCCTTTCGATCGCGAGGTGTGCAGTTCCGGTTGCCGCTGCCGCGGGTCGCGGCGGGCCGGCGTCCCGGGTGGCACATCGTGGAGCCGGTGACAGCGCGAGCCGGGGCCACGGCGGCCTGCACCTGGCCCGCGCTGTTAGGCAGCAGGCAGCCGCCGTGGCCCCGGACGGCGCTACCGTGGGTCTGCGAACGTGCCCAGTTGGGTATCGCCGGCGGCTGAGGTAGGCCGGGGGCTGGCGCGGCGGGCGGCGCGGGCGGCATCGACACCGGCTTGCCAGCGGCTCCACCGGCGCCCGGCCTGGCGGGCCTTGAAGTGCGCGATGTTGTTCGCCGGGATCCCGACCGGGGTCGGCCCGAGCACGGCCAGCAGGTCGGAGTCCTCTTGCGAATGCCAGCCCGCATCGGTGATGGACTGCTCGTCGGGGAAGACGTCGGCGACCCGATCGGCGCTCGGGTCCAATGTGGAGTCTTGGGTGCCGCCGTAGGAGTAGACCCACCAGAAGTTCCGTGGCGGGTTCGGCTCGACCAGGTCCCGGAATGCGGCAACTTCCTTGGTGTAGGCTTAGAACCGGGTACGCTGCCGGGCACGCATGATCTCCAGCCACGCGGACAGGTACGCGCGGGAGTAGAAGTCGCCGCTGTCGTGGATCCGCACCCACGCGTCGACGAACCGCTTGTGTGACAGCTCATCCAGCATCGCGTACTGCCAGCCGGGCAGGTCATCCATGGTCCAGCGCAAGTTCTCCTGATGTCGTGCTTTCACCTGAGGAAAAAGGTACGTGCCGTTTCTGGCGTAACAAGCTTGCGCGCACACGCCAGCCGAGGGACACGCGTTGTAATTACGGCCATCCGGTAGCTTTCCAGCGAACGCCGGCAGGGACCAGTTCCAGATCCCGAGCCGTTTCAGCTCGCGGTTCTGCCGCAGCAGCGTCATCGTGACCACCGTCCTCATGCCACTCGATGCATGGGGAGGCCACACCAAGATCCGGTTTCCTCCACCGTACACCCGCAATGTCGGGTAGGTAGGCGACCCGACGAGCGGGATCAGCCATACAGCCAGGTCATCGACGTGGCCAGGCACTCGGCGGCGGTGCCCGCATCGGCGGCCGACAGCAGTGCCGCGCCCCGCACGATGATCGCGGCGTCCGCCGGGTCCGTGGTGACTAGTTCGCCGATCACGGTCTCGGCGTCGGCGCCGACATCGGCAGGATCGATGACAAGCGGCAGGGCCGGATCATCGAGGTAGGTCGTCACGGTGGCCGGGTGAGTGGGATCGGTCATTGCCGTCCTCAGTGCGCGGGCCGACGCGCGGCGGAGCAGTTGACGGCCGTCGGTGCGGTGCCGTGTCGGCACGATGATGGCGAGATTCCGGCCGATATCGGTTGTGTCAGCGGCAGGTGCGGGAGCCGGCAATGGAAGATGCCGGTGTCGTAGGCGATGGCGACGGCGTGCGCGCGATTACGGGCATTCAACTTGGCGAAGATGTTCTTCATGTGGGTGCGGATGGTTTCGGGTGAGCGGAACTGCTTCCCTGCGATCTGGATGTTGCTCAGACCGCGCGCAACATCGCAGAGGACGTCCCGTTCGATGGCAGTTAGTTCGGTCGCACGTGGCACGGTCAGACCTCCGACAACGTTCGACGAGAGGCGCAAGAGGAGACTGGCCGGGACAGCGCGGCGCGTGCGCTGACCCGGCCAGCCCCGAACCGGGACTCGGCTCGCCCGGGGGAAGGCGTGCCGACTCGGGGATTCCCGGTTCATTCAGGTGGCCTCGCATGGGTGGCGTGTGGACGACACCGGTCACCCAGGTCCCGGCGTGGCACCGGTCAAGGCCCTGGTCCTGCGGTCGGGGCGTTCGATGTTCGGCGGTGGCCTTGACCGGTGTCGCGGGACCTGGTCGCGTGATCGAGGCCGCGCGACACCGCGAGGTCACACTTCGCCGGTAGCCGCAGGATCCGGAGCCGATACCGTCACGGCCCGCGACAGCGATGTACGAGGTGATCTGCTCGGGGCCGCGCGCCCGGATGTCGCGAGCGGTGACATGACGCCCGAGACGCTGCGGCCGCGATGGGGTGTCGAGGACGTGGGCTACCAGCGCGTCGCGCCGACCCGGGTGGCGGTCTCGTCTAGTTCGTGCTCGACGACCTCGGCGCTGGCGTGCTGCTGGAACAGCAAACCGACGGTCGCGGCGCCCGGCGCACCGTGCGCGTGGGCGAGAGCGCAGGCGGCGAGATGGCGGTCGCCCCGGCGGACGGCGCTGGCGGCGATCAAGGTCGCCAGCCGTGCGCGAGCGCTTGGGTCGGGGCGGCCGCGGTAGAGGGCCATCCACAACTGCTCGACTCGCTGCGGGTCGAACTCGTTCGGTGGCAGGAGCATCGGTCCGTAGACGGCGTTGTCGGCCAGCGCAGCCGTGACGGCGAAGGCTGCAACGTCGTCGATGAACTCGCCGCGGCTCGCCTGGATGGTGGCGTGGGCGACGATCCGGTTGGCCTCGTCCCCGCGACGGACCAGGAACGGCACGATCCGGCGGGCGAACCGGCCGAGGTTGGCCGGCAAGGTTTCGCCGGATTCGGTGAAGGGCAGACCCCAGGTCGGGGTCGGGGCGTCGCCGCCGAGCTGGATGGGTGCGGCGAAGTCGAGGTCGGGGCGTGGGGTGATGACGGTGCCGAGGTGGGTGGAGCGGCGGTAGTCGCGCCAGGGGGCGCCGGGGCGGGTGTGCGGGGCCCAGTAGCGGCCGATGACGGTGTGCCCGGTGGGTCGTAGGTCGGCCTCGAGCGCGGCAATTGCGGCCCGCAGTGGCAGCCAGTTCCGGACGCGGTCCTCGGCGACCACGATGACGACCACGTCGCAGTCGCGGTCGGCGGGCAGCGCGGCCTGCACGTGCCCGGCGATCTCGGTGGTGGTCATGCCCCGGACCAGGGTGAGCGGGAACGCCGCTCCGGCTGGCGTAGTCAGCCGCCACGCAGATGTGTTCTCCGCGTGGGCGGGCAGAGCGATGACGTGCAGGGTGTCAGCGCAGGTGTCGGGCAGGGATCCGATTAGTTCACCGGGGGTCAGGTACTGGGCCACGTATCGGCGCTCCTCGGCTCGGCCTCCCCAGTCAATGAGCCCGGGGAGGCGGTGGCGGCCCACGAAGGTGTGAGCCGCCACCGCCTGAGCGCGCGTCCGACGGCGGCCTGGGCCGCTGCGCGAGGTCACTGGGCGTGCGCGAGGTGCGGGGCCGCCGTCGGGGCGTGCGCTAGCGTCGATCGGGCACAACCGCCGGGATGCCCGCCTCCGGTTCCGCGTCCACCTCCCCTTCGGGCTCCTCGACCACCGCGATGACGTCGTCGGCGGAGGTGACCAGGCGGGCCGTGCCGTCTTGGATCAGCCGATGGCACCCGGCGGACGCCGCGGAGGACACCGGACCCGGGATGGCGAGAACGGGTCGGCCGAGTTTGTCGGCAAGGCGCGCGGCGTGGCGGGCGCCGCTGCGCTGGCCGGCCTCGATCACGACCGTCGCCCGGGTCAACGCGCTCAGAAGCCGGTGGCGCTGAAGAAACCGATGCCGCGCGGGCGGCATGCCGGGCGGGTACTCGGAGACGACCGCGCCGGCGGCGGCGATCCGCTTGAGCAGACCCACGTGTCCGGCCGGATAGCCGAGGTCGATCCCGCACGGCAGGACGGCGACGGTGCAGGCTCGACGGTCGGTCGCGAGCGCTCCGCGGTGGGCTTCGCCGTCGATGCCGTAGGCGGCGCCACTCCACACGACGACGTTCCGAGACGCTAGCGCGTAGGCGAAGTCCGCGGCGTGGTGCTCGCCGTACTCGGTGGCGGCCCGTGCTCCCACGATCGCGACCGAGCGCGCGGCTGCCACCTCGTCCAGTCGCGGCTCGCCGTGGACCCAGAGGCCCAGCGGGGGCCCGCCGAGGGTGTCGTCGTCCGTGGCCAGGGTGCTCAGACCGGCGAAGACGTCGGCCGGCCATTCCTCGTCTTCGGGGATGACGAAGCGGGCGCCGAGATCTGCGGCGGTGCGCAGGCTGGCGTCGGCGAGCTGCCAGCGCACGTGACGACGAGACTCGGCGAGGACGTCGGCCGGTGCGGAGCAACCGGCGATGCGGTGGGCGGCATCGACGGGCCCGACCTCGGCGACGTAGCGGCCGAGGACCGGGTTGGTGGGTTCGGCGGCGTGCTGGAGGAACGCACGGGCACGCCGTGCATCGGTTGAACTGGACATCGAGACTCCTTCGAGCGAGCTGCTGGGCAGGCGGCGGGCGGTCAGGATTCGGTGGGGAAGCTCCGCACGCGGATCTCGCGGCCTCGGCGTTCGACGACGGTGCCCACCGGCCACAGGGCGGCAAGCAGCAGCAGCTCCACCGCGGCATCGATGACGCCGTTGCGCGTCTCGACGTTGTCCTGCCAGCCGAGCGCGAGGAGACCGGCGTGGAAACGGCCGATGTACTGCGCGGCGGTCATGTCGGTTTCGACAATCTCAGCGGTGGTCGAGGTCTGCCGGCTGGTGATGCCGACGAAACTGCGTGCACAGCCGCAGATCGGCGAGTCCGGGTCGTCGTGGCATTCGCCGGGAAGATCGACCAGTTCCGTACCGGGAAGGCTGTTGGAGTCGTTGTCCCGTTCGCCTTGGGTGCGGTGGGTGGAGACGAAGTATTTCAACACGGATTCCTCCTCGGTGGCCGCGGCCCGGGTGGGCTGTGGATGCCGCCGTGGCCAGCGGGGCCTGCGGGGCCGGGGCAAGCCGGCCACGTGGAGAGCGGCGGTGTCTCTCGTGGACGGTGGGCTTGCCCCGGTCCGCGGGTCTGCTGCACTGAGCTGCGGTCACGCCCAGCCGCAGTCGGACGACGGAGAGGAGTTGGCAGCACTGCGCTTAGCGCAAGGCTCGACACTGAAAGTTATCACAAGAAAATTGGCCACACTTGTGGCCAATTGGCGTTTTCTGGGGCACTCTGGGTATTAGAAGGTGATCCACTGTGGTCCACAGGGAGCGACCACAGCGGACTCTTCTGGGGATCCGATCCGCTCTCAACCCCCCGGCGGTGAAGGGTTCCCGGCTCGGGAGGGGGCACTGGGGAGGGCACCTCTCCCGAGCCGAAAACTTCAACCGACGATGCACCGGTCGCCTTCGACGGTCGGTGAGGTCCCGGGCCCGACGCTTCGGTCCGGACCGAGCGTCGGGTTTTCGTGCGTGCGTTGACGAGCCGCTGCCCTCATGCTCGAACGAGCTGTCCTTCCGGGCGGTCGCAACGCGCCAGAGTCGACGGGAGTCCCTTGATGACAACGAGTCTTCTGTGCGCGAAGCGGATCGCGGCGTCACTGCTGACGTTCGGTGCTCTCGCGAGCGCGACGATGGCAGCTGCCGCGCCGGCTGACGCAGCCGGCACTCCGCCTTTCGCCGATGTGGCGTCCGATCAGCCGGACGTGGGCGCGCTGGGCGAGGGCAAGACCAACGGGGGCACACCGGCGGTCGCACCCGACGGCACCCTCGTGTGGTCCACACCGACCTCACCGCACACACGGCCGATGTCGGCCGCGACAGCGCAGGGCTGGATCGCGGTCACCGCGACCGCGGACGGCGCGCGCATCCGGTCCCGGCCCGTGGACGGGCCGGTGCTGGGCACGATCGCCTACGGGGCCGGGTTCTGGGTGTCGTGCACGCGCGGGGCGTCCGATGGGCACGCGTGGGGCTGGTCCTACCGCGGCGGCACTTACGGCTGGGTCCGCGGGGATCTGTGGGAGGTCGAGCAGCACACAGGTCCCGGCGGTGGCGGGACACCCCGGGTTCCGCAGTGCCCGTGACGCCACGAACGCGGTGACATCCGGTCGGGTGTCCCCGCGCGGGCGGGTCGGTCCGGCCGGTGTCCAGTCCTGGCCGGGCCGACGGCCAGCCCTCACACGATCTGGCAAATCGGTGTGTTGTGGCACGACGATCTCGGGGCCGTAGCCCCGGGCGAATCACCGGTTGCCGAGCCGGTGCATCCAGTCGCGGACGACGTACTCGGGCGTGCCGAGACGCGCGGCGATCTGGGGCCACCGCACGTAGCGGGCCCGCAATTCCATGACCTCCCACACCCGATACGGGGTGCGCTCGCCCCGTGGCAGCGGCAGCGGGCAGTTCCGGGCCGTGGGCGGCCAGGGAAGCCAGTCCGGATCCGGCACGCCGTCAGCGGGGAAGCGCCGGTGTGCGGCGGTGACATGCTGGCCGATAGTCGGCCAGCGCCTACCGACTCTCGTCGACGTCGCCCGGTACTGGGCGGTGTCCCGCGTGGACGGTGCAGACATCTGCCTCTGATTCCTCTCTGAGCCGGCGTACCCCGGACACGAACAGGGCGACGCCCCAGCCGACATCAATGACCACCGCCGCCCACGTGGCGACGGCGCCGTAGACCGGGCGCCAGCGGGCGAAGACCATGGCGATGATCGGAATCACCAAGGCCGCGACACAGGGAGCTCCGATGGCGTCACCGAGCACGCGACCCACGGTCAACGGTTCGCGGGCCGGCATTCAGCGCTCGGGCGGAAGAACGTCGAAAAACGACCCGATCAACACCGGGTCGCGGCCGAGGAAGTCACGAACCTGATGCCACAGGTGCTCCGCGCGCACCCAGTCGTGGTACTCGCGCCGAGGGATGTCCTCGTCGTCACGTGGGGAGAGGTTGTCCTCGATGTAGGCGTCGAAAGACAGCCGGCCGTCTCCGGCATCACGGGCGAGCAGGAAGATGGCTTCGTCCCAGTCGAGTTCGGCGTGGCCGGGCAGGTCGTGCAGCCACGTCATGGATCGCTGTTCACCGCTCGGGTCCCGGCGGTGCATCCGCAAGGCCCATTCGCGACGGACGTGACCGCCGCGCTGAAACGTCCCGAGATCCCAGGAATAGCAGCCGATACGGTGCCGCTGGGCGAAGTCGAGCCCGAGAACCTCCTCGGCAGGCTCATGACGGCTCATGGCGTGGCCTCCGGCGGTTCTGTTGCACCGCAATGCGAAGCAGCCTCAGGTGGTTGCTGCTCGGGCGCCTGCCGAGGCAGCCGGGATGAACAACCCTCATCGAGCAGCTGTGGCGGCTGTCCGCGGTGCCCGGTGACGTCGCGGGCCGGGCACGGGAAAGATCCGTCGGCGGGCGTCGCCAGCATCGCGCGGACGTGGTCGGCGCGGTGCACGTCACGTGCGTCCACCAGGGCCAGCGCCGCTGTGAACGCTTTCCGGCCGTCGCGGATCCGGTCGCTCATCCAATACGTGCGACCCAGCAGGATCAGTACGTCGGCGCGCACGACGTCTTCGACGGAGTCGTCGTCGGTGAGCGCGATCGCGCGACGGAGGTACGGCAGGGCTGCGGCGGCACGACCGGCGTCCAGGAGAACTGCGGCCATGTCGCGTCGCGCCAGCAGCCCGCGGTGATCGTCGCCGGCGTCGTCGCAGCTGTCGATGAGGATGGACAGCACGTCCAGCGCCCGGTGAAGTCGGCCCCAGCGGCGGTAGAGATCACTCAACCTTGTCAGCGCTACGCAGGCGCCGACGTGTTCCTTCCGCGACCGCTGGAGACTGAGAACGCGAACCCAACTGGACTCGGCCAGGGGCAGGTCGCCGTCGCGCTCGGCGCACTCGGCTGCCTGCGCCAGCAGCTCGATCAGCGCTGCGGGGTTGCGGGACTCGATGGCCACCCGCTCGCGCAGCGCGGCAAGATCTGCGCGCCACGCCGCGCTGTCCAGGAGCGCGGGCACCGGACCCGCTGCGCTACGGCTGCGTGGCGTCAGACCACCCATTGCGCCCCTCCCGGAAGTCCCGCATGGCGATGACCGCGGCTATGGCGCGGTCCACGCGCAGGGCGCCCGCGACCGCGGCAACGTCTTCCAGCGACCGCATCGGTTCGTGCCCGTGTAATACCTTCTCCAGGAACGGAGCCGGCAGCCCAGTTCGCTCGGCCACCGTGTCCAGGTCCACGGCGGCGATCGTGCAGGTGTCGCGCAGCCAGTCACCGAATCGATGCGGCGGGAGCAGCGGGATGTACTCCACGCCGGGAAGTAGACCTGCCGGGAGTCGGTGATCCGGTAGCGGCTGCTTGGTCTCGGCGGCCAAGCGGCGGACGTACTTCTGCACTGCTTCGGTCTGGAGTGTGAAGCACCAGTGCGGCCAGTTGTCGTCGAGCGGCGTGCGGCCCAGGTCCGCGAGGCGTTCACCGGCCAGCCGGAACATTTCGGCGTTGTAGCGGTGAAACTCGATCCACTTCAGCACATCGGTACTGTTGCCAGGGTTTCGTGCGGTCATGTCGCTCTGCGCGGCCGACAACGTTTCCGGAACGAAGTTGACCTCAACGGTCGTCGGAAACTGAGGCACGTGAGGTCCGTTCATCGCGACGCTCCGGCCAGCGGGAAGGTGTGCAGGACGGTCGAGGCGTAAAGGCAGTGTTCAGGCATCTGGGTCGTCTCGACGAGAGCGATGGCGTCCACGGTGATGCGGGCGTGGCTGGGGCGCAGGCCGTGGCGTAGGCGTCGTTGCAGCGCGTCGCTGCAGCCGTGGCCGTTGGCGTAGCACAGCGCCATGTGCGCGGGTCGGCTGTCATGGGTGACGGCCTCGGGGCCGCACAGCTCGGCGATGACCGGTCGCACGCGGTCGATCAGGGCGTCGAAGGGTGCGTTGTGGTGGGTGTCGGCGATGACGCCGCGGGCCTGGGTGAGCACCGACCCGATCAGCATCTCGAACGCGGGCACGTCGGCGAGAACGGGTTCGAGCGCGGTGATCAGCGCCGCACGGAGCGCCGGGTCGAGGCCGCCGTCGGCGGGCGGGCGGATCGGCTGGACGGTCAGGTGCAGAGCGTCGTCGGGGACGGGGCAGGTGGTGGCGGGATGCTCGCGCAGGATGTCGCGGCAGGACTTCACCAGGCACGCCAGCTCGTCGTCCCGCCGAAAGTCGGGGATGATCATGAGCTGGAGTTCGCGGTGACCGGCCGGCCAGAGGCGATCAGCTTGAAAGAACGGTTCCATTGTGGGCTCCTTGGAGTTGGCGGGTCAGAGCTGGGCGTGTAGGTCGGTGGCGGCGGCGAGGTCGCCGGCGGCGCCGGGGCCGGCGTGGCGCAGCCGGGTGATGAGGTTCTCGGTGAGGCGGCGGGTGATCGTGGTCTCGCCGAGGGCGTAGCGGGCGCGGGCGGCGGCCAGGTCGAGGCCGGTCCGGTAGCGCGGGGCCGCGGCGGCGCCCAGCAGGGTGTGCGCGCGTCCGACGGCCGACAGCGCGCTGGACGATCGCCGGTCGGCGGTGAGCGCGTCGGCGAGGTAGGTCAGTGCCCGGGCCGCGCCCAGCCGGTGTTTCGCGCGGAGCAGGGCGCTGATCGAGGCGTCGAGGTAGCGCACGGCGTCGGCGGTGTGGCCAAGGGTCAGGTGGGCTTGCCCGATACGGCGGTGGGCGAGGGCGTGGCCGTGGTCGTCGACGACGCTGCGGTAGCGGCGCAGAGTGGCGGTGAGCTCGCGCAGCGCCTCGTCCGGGTCGCCGCCGGCGAGGTGGACTCGGCCGAGGTGGGAGTGGGCCAGCGCGAGAATGCCCGGGTCGCCGATGTCCTGGGCGAGGGCGGTGGCGTCGGCCGCGGCGCCGAGCGCGTCGGTGAGGCGGCCCAAGTCGGCCAGAGCGGAGGCTTCGCGGGCGCGGAACACCGCAGCCATCGGATGCTGGGTGTGGTGGGTGAGGGTGTGGCCGGTGTGCTGGGCGTGGGCGAGGTCGTCGTGGTGGTAGGTGGTGCGGGCCAGGTGCCACACGGCTTCAGCCAGCTCGATCGCGACGTCGCCGCGTCCGCGGTCCACCGCGGCGGTGAGGACATTGCGCAGGACGCGGTGTTCGCAGGTGTACCAGCGCAGCGCGCGGTGGCCGTCCACGTGGTCGTGGGGCACCGCCTCGTGGACGGCGGACGCGCTGAACCGGAACGCGTCGGGAGCGATGAGCGGGACCGCGGCCGAGGCGGTGGCGGCGTACCAGTCGGTCAGGCGGCTGTTCTGGCCAGAGCGGGTCGAGTCGGGCACCTGGGCGCGCTGATGGGCAGCGTGCTGGCGCGCCCAGGGCGCGAGCGCGTACCGGTCGCCGGGTGGGAGCTGGTCGAGCAGGCGGGCGGCGTGCAGCCGCTGCAGCGCCGCCGCCGCGTCCGGCTCGCTGATTCTCAGAGCGGCAGCGACCGGGAGCGCAGTCGTCTCAGGCCCGGGGTGATCGGCGAGCAGCTCGTAGACCCGCTGAACCGAGGCGGGCAGGTGTGCGTAGGGGATGCTCACCGGCGCCTCCCACGACTATGCGCGAACTGGGACGCGCGGGATCGTGCGGTCCGGCGTCTGCGCGGCGGGTGTCTATGCGGTGCGGTGGAGCGGGTCATGCGGACCGGCCGGACGGGCTGCGGGGCGCCGGGCGCGGCGTGGGAATAAGTTCCACGGCCGGCCAGAGCGGGACCATCGCCACGAGGTAGAGCCACGTGCGTGTCGGCAGTTGCTGATACGCCAATGGTTCGGCTGCTTGCCGATGCCGGGCCGTACGCAGCTCTGTACGCGCGACGTGGATACCCAGGGCCGGGTAGGCAGAGCACAGCAGCAGGGTGAACAGAAAGTCCATGCGAATTCGTCATTTCGTGGTGATGGCTGCGTATCGGACGGGTCGATGGCAACCGGGGATCAGGGCGGTGATCGATGGGCCCGGAGGCCGCGCTCCGCACCGGCAGGTCGACCAGGCATGGGGCCGCCGAAGGGTTCGACGGGGGCGCCGCGTTTGTCGAGGATGCGCCAGACGGTCCCGTAGGAGACGTCGTTGCTCCGGGCGATCTCATGGATCGGGGTGTGGTGGCGGTAGTCCTCCTCGATCTGGGCTTCGTCGACATCGACGGTGTTTCCCTTGCGGGGATTGGCCCGTGACGACGCGGAGGCTTGGGCGATGACCGTGAGTTGGTCGGTGCTTTGGCGGTGCAGCAGGTGCAGCGCGCGCAGTCCGAATGCCTCTTGGACGCTGTAAGCGAAGTGGGCGCTGATGCTGGTTTCCGCGGTCAGGACGCGGGTGACGTGGGACTGGGTGTAGCCGATGTCGCGGGCGAAGCCGGCTTTGGTGAGGTCGAGGTCGTGGCGGAGGGTGTCGAGGATGTCGGCCGCGGTGGGCTGAGCCTGGCCGTGGTGCAGGTCGATGTGGACGCAGGTGTATTGCGTGAACTGCTGCATGGTGGCCAGACAGCCGTTGCAGAGGGCGATGGCCTGGGTCAGGCAGGGGCCGTCGAAGACGACGGCGGGTACCGCAGGTTGCGTACACACCGCGCACGTCTGTTCCAGGCGAGGAAGTCCGTTCATCGCCGTGTCACGGGGCTGCGGGAGTAGGCAGGTCGGCAGCGAAGACAACCATGAGCGCCAGCGCCCACAGCAGGATGCAGCAGCCAAGTCCGCCCACCACCAGGACGACGGCCTTGACCGGGTCGGTCCGGCGTCGCGGCGTCGTCAGGTACCACTTCTCGTCGGTCACCGGGCACCGCCTGCCGTGGTGGAGCCGGGTGCGGCGGGGCCGCCGCCGAGCTGATCGGCGGAGGGTGCGGTGTCCTGGTGCGCGGCCTGCCGGTAGAGCTGCGCTGTGATCTGGCCGGTGGTGTGAGCCCACGACCGCAGGTATCCGGCGAGAGCTCCCGGGCTCTGGTGCGCCGGCGGGTCTTCGGTGACCTGCTTCTCCATCAGCGCGAGGGCTATCCGCAGCCGCCGCAGGATCTCGTCGATCTCCTCGGCTGCCCCGGCTGAGGAGAGTTCGGCGGCGTGTCGACGTGCGTAAAGCTGGGCTCCGACCGCCAGCGCCTGAAACGCCGCACGCTCGTAGGCCGCGATCGCCTCCTCGGCCGTGCCGGCCTCGACAATGCCCAGGACGGCGACGCCGCACGGGCAGGCCATGCTCGAGGTCACCGGCGACTCCCCCGACCGTTGACGTCCTGGGGTTGCAGCCCGCCCGGCCGGAGCGCGGCAGTGGCAGTGCGCGGGGGACGGCGGCCCACCAGGACGGTCCGCACGACGGTGCCGGGCGCGTCTCGATCCAGAGTGGCCGGCGTGACCGGGTGCGTCGTGACGTCCGCGACGTCGCCGAGCAGCTGATCGACGGCGAGCCGATCCTCGACAGCGAGCGGGATGCCGGCCTGGGCGAACCGCGCAGCGAGTGAGGACGCACCGGGGTCGGACACGTCGGCGTCGTCGAGATCGTCAGTCCCGTGCGCTGTGAGCTGGGTGATCGCGGCGAGACTGCCGGACGGCGAGCCCTCGAGCAGCGCCAGGATGGCGGCGAGGCGGATTCCGGCCGGTCGGAGCAGGCCAGTTGCGAGGATCCCGAGCGGCGCGCCGCTGGCGAGCAGGTCAGCGACTGCGGATATTGCCGCGAGGTCGTGGTGGCGGTCGGCGGGCAGGCAGAGGACGTAGGCGCGGCCGGCGGCGGCCCCGCGGTCGATGCAGTCGTGCAGGCCCCGGGTGACCGGGTCGTGCTCGACCACCACGATCCGCGCGCCTGCGTCGTGCAGGTCGGCCAGCGTGGACGAGTGCGCCCAGAGGGGAAGTCCGCCGGTGCCGAGGACGAGGAAGTGGCGCAGCCCGTGATCGAGCATGGTGTCTGCGGCACTGCGGTCCCAGGTGGCGACGGACCTCGCCACGCGAGGCAGCTGCGGGTGCTCGGCGAGGAGACGGTCAGCGAAGATGCGGTCGACGGCGGTGTTGAGGGAGCCGTCGAGCAGGTAGTCGCCGACAGCGTCCCGGCGGGGACTCTCGATGTCGACGGGCACGCGTTCGCACCCCTGCGCGGGCAGGTGAGCGGGTGTGGCTGTGGTGAGTGGTGGCATGTCGGGGTGCTTTCGTGACTGGTCGGTCGATCCGCGGTGGCCGTACCTTCGGCGGACCGGTGCGGCCGCGGCATCGGATGGGCCGCGGCCACACCAGGGGTCGGTGTTTGTGGGTCAGCCGACGGGGGTGGCCAGGGCGGTGTGGGTGGTGGCGCTCGGGGCGCCAGGCAGCAACTGGCGGATCTGCTGCTTGATCCACCACCAGTAGGAACTGAGGTCGGTGTAGATGGCCGCGCTGCCGCAGAAATCGGCGATGGTGCGGGACGCTTCGCCCAGCAGGTACCAGTCGTCACCGTGACGCTGCAGCAGCCCGGAACCGGAGTCGCCGTCGCAGACGCCACCGCCGGTCGGCGGGACCCCGGCGCACAGCTCCCCGGCGCCGATGCCGCCCGGGGCGCACTTGCCCCCGCGCAGGAGCGGGACGTCGAGCTGGCTGAGCTCGGCCGGCGCCGGGCCGGTCCAGGCAGCGGGGTCGGTGGTGATCCCCCAGCCGATCGCCCGCGCGGCCCGCCACGGCCACGTGGGGGCGATGCGGGCGGGGCGGACGCCGTCGACGTGGCCGGTGACCCGGATGAGCGAGACGTCCCAGATCCTGCCTTCCTTGTCTGGCAGACCCAGGCCCAGTGTGGCGGGACCACGATCTTGCTGCCGGTGCGGACGACACCGCCCTGGAGGCGGTTGGTGGATCCGAACCGCGCGTGATAGATCGCAGGGTCGCCGCGGTCGATGTCCGGGTCGCGCAGGTCGGTGCGGAAGCTGGCGAAGATCTTCTTCGCTTCCGGACTCATCCGTGCTTGCTCGGCGGGGCTGGGCGTGTTGCTCAGGCAGTGGCTGGCCGTGGCCGCCACCGCAGCTGATTTGCCGGTCTCGTCGTAGCCCTGGGCGAGCAGGGTGACACCGCACGAGTGCCAGTCCGGGTCGCCGTGGTCGAGCAGCTGCAGAGATCCGGCGCCGGCATAGGCGACCGGGGCGGGGTCGCCGCCGACGATCCGCGGGGAGACCGAGGTGGTCGGCGGCGGCGCTGGGGTGTCGGCGGTGGCGGCAGAGACCCCGAACAGTGTGGGGAGCAGCGCCAGGGCTGCGACGACGGTCCTTCTGAAACGCACGAGGAAAAGTCCCTTTTTTACCGGGGAGTTCGGCGCAGCCGGATTGCAACGCCGACGTGTGGAGTGGGTGCCTGGCCATGCTCGGGAGGTGTGCGAGGTGAGACAATTCGCAGGCAAGGTGGTTCGAAATCCGTGCGAGGACGGAGGCCCAGGGCCGCCGACCGTCTGCGACAGCGGCCTGCAGATGGTCAAAGAGTCATACTTTTCTTTCCCCGGAGGTGTCGATTGATCGCAGCTGCCCTGCTGGGAGGCCGGTTCGTGGGGGTGTCACGTAGTCGTGGAGCTGGACGTGTGGTCGCGCTCTGCGGCGTATGGCGTGAGTTCGAGGCGGAGCCACAGCATGCGGTCGGCTGTGGTCGCCGGCCGAGCGCCGGTTCTGATCGCGTCACGGTGTTCGGCGATTGCCTGTGTCAGCGCCTGTACAGCTGTGGTCATGCGGTCGAGGGTGTCGTGCCGGTTGATGCGACGCACTCGGTCTTCCAGTTCGCTGCGGCGTGCGCGGGCGCAGCTGGCGAAGTGAACGGTCCGCGACTTCCACTCCCCGTACGCGGCGGCCGCCTGGCGGTACTCCGTGCGGGAGCCTTGGAAGGCGCGGAGGTCGGCTTTGCGTTGGATGAACGCGACTTCAACCCGTTTGAGCAGCTGTCCGAGTGCCCGATAGGTTTGGCGAAGACGATCGTCGCCGGTGGTCATCGCCTGCCACCGTGCCGGGTCCGGGCGGTTGATCTCCGCTCCTACTGCCTCGATGGCTGCGTGGTCGTCGTCGAGGGTGTACGGGAGTTGCATAGTGGGCTCAGCTCAATTGGATGCCGCAGGAGTCGTTGGCGCACCACGTGGTCCTGGTCTTCTCGTCGTACTCGGTCTGGCTGTGTTTGCACTTAGCCTGTTCACTGATGAGGATGTTTCCGCCTTTCTTGACCAGTTCGTCGTAGCTGATCTCGCCTTTCTCGTGCTGTTCCTCCAGTTTGGCGTACTTCTCGACGTCGGTGGCTCGACGGAACAGGGACATCAGAAGTCCTTTTTGTAGTAGTAGTTTCTGTTTGGGTAGGTGAGGTTCGGCGCGAACGGTGTCCTCGCGGTGTTAACCCCTGCGTTCGTGCGAGGACGGCGGCCCCGGATTCCCTGACCGCCCGCGACGTCGGGGCGGGACGGCCCGGAGGTCAGGTGTGTGTCGGCCGCCATGGGGGTTCGGGCAGGGTGTCGTCCGGTCCGGGTTTCTGGGTGAGGACCGCGGCGGTGAAGTTCCCGCATACCGGTGGGTTCGTGGGTGGTCCGTCGGGATACCAGGTGAACGCCGGGGCGATCCCGGGCGGCAACGGGTTCGTGCCGTGGATCATTGCCTCGATCTGGGCGCGCGTGGCGAGGCTGCCGGTGCCGGGTCCGTGGGACTGCAGGGCGTCCTCGAATTCGCGGGCTTGGGCGGCGAGGTCGGGGTGTTCGGGGAGGAACAGGTGCGTCATGGCCAGGAACGCGTCGACGGGCAGCCGGGCGAGGTGCTCCTGCACGACGTGGGCGACGTCGGCGCGGCTGCCGCCGTGAAACGACATCACCCCGCCCAGCAGCAGGGCCACGTGGTCGTAGTCGGGAGAGACCAGACCGGGGGCTTCGCTGTCGGTGTTGTAGAGGGTGTCCCACATTGCCGTGGGGTCCCAGGGATCGGCGTCGACGACATGGACACCGTTGTCCTCGTCGGCCAGTGTGCGCAGGTAGGCCAAGACCAGGGGATCGCGTTCTACGTAGATGACGATGGCGCGGCCAGCGTTCGGTCGGCGGTTGCGGTTGTTGGCCTCGCTGAGACGCACGAGCCGGTGCAAGTCGTGTTCGTCATCGATGTTGGGCAGCCCTGCGCCGGCGACCACGATGCTGGACACGCCTTGGCGGGCGGCGAGGTAGGCGGCTGCGCGGTCGAGGAACGCTCGCTCGGACCGGAACACGAATCCGGCGCCCGGTACTCGGGCCTCGAGCTTGAGTGCGGCGGCGCGTTCGTTGTCGTGGGCGAATTTGATGCACGGGGCGTCGAGGTTGTCGCTGTTTTTGGCTTCGCGGAAGGCGTCGAGGAGGAAGGCGAGGTTGATCCGGTTCGGGGAGTCCCCGCACGGCTTCGACCACCACGGGCCGCGCTCGGCGAGGGGCTGGTGACGTGGGGTGCGTTGTGTTGGTTTGGTGCGCGTCATCGGTGTACCGGTGCTTCGGTGGTCAGCAGGATGGTCAGGTGCGCGATGCTCAGGCGGCAGCTGTCTGCCATCGCCGCGAGGGTGTCGTGGTTCAGGCCGCGAATCGGTGATCCCCCGGCGTGGAGCATGTCTTGTGCCCACTGGGCGACGGGGCGGAGCGTCTCGTGCTGGGCGGCGGCCAGGGCGGTGAGGTTCACGACGAGGTCGGGGTCCCAGCCGATGCGGCGCTCAGCGCGTGCCAGCAGCGCTGAGGGCCGGAGCTGGTAGAGCCTGGCGGCTGTGCCGAGCTGGCGCAGGGACATTGAGCGGGTGGCTTTCTCCCACGTGATGAGGGTTCGCACCGTCGGCTGGCCATCGGACCACGCGGCGAGCGCAGGGCGGGACCAGCCGCGGTGTTCCCGTTGCTGCTGTAGTTCTGCGCCCACGGCGTGGGCTAGTTCGCCGGTATCGGTCGAGGTCATCGGGATCGTCCAAGGCCTGTTGCAGGGGGTGGATGGTGTGCGGGAAGTCGGGATCGCGAGTCGGCCAATGCCATATCCGCGTGGTAGGGGTGCGCGAGTCGAGGTAGTCGTGCAGTGGCCGCGGGCGGGCGGTGCTCCACCAGTAGGTCTGCGGACGGGCGCCGTCGGTCACGGGCATGGCTGCCCCGGACGCCTTGCCGCGTCCTCGGCGGTGCCGGCGGTCCGTTCGCTGCACGAAGGGTTCTCGCAGGTGACTGCAGCGGAGGTGTCGCGGTACTGCGGGTTGCGTGACTGTGCCGCCGCGATCACGTCGCGACGGGACTCGACTGATCCGCAGGCGGGTGCGCACACGCCGGTGGCGTCGAAAGTGGCGGCGTGGAGGGCGTGGATGCGTGGGTGGTTGGTGGAGGGAGATCGCAAGACGGTCGCGGTCGGCCGGCTGGATGTGGGCGCAGATCGCCCGTCATGTGGGTATTGCTGTTCGGCTTGTTTGCTCTCGGCGTTCACTGTGGTTCACCGCCCGGATGCCCGGCGCCGTCCTCGACATTGGTGACAGTGTCGTGGTCGGGGCCGAGCCGATTGATTTCGGCGATCGCTGTCGGGGACTCTCCGGCGGAGATGCAGTACAGCAGCGCGGCGGTCTGTGCGCAGTCCTCAGCGAGCGCTTCGACGTCCTGGGCCACTGAGTCCGCGTTCACCGGGTTTCCGGCTACCTGCTCGGCGAGTCGCAGCGTGGTTCGCAACTCCCGGACTGCTTCCGCCGCGACGGCGCGCGGGTCATCGACGGCTGGCTGCTCGCGACGGGCGTAGGCGTGCATGATGACCCGTGCTCCGACCCCGATCAGGTCGTGGCCGAGCTTGCGGTATGAGGTCCAGTCGTGCTGGTCGCGCTCGGCGTAGGCCAGTCGGATTAGCGCGTCGGTGTAGGCGTCGGTGATCAGGGCGAGCAGTGTGATCGGCGGTGTGCCTGGCTTGTCGAACACGGGTGGTCGCCGTTGGGCGTCAGTCATCGGTGTGTTCCAGCGGTCTGGTCGGTGGTTCGTCAGGATCAGGCGGCGTCTCGGCGTGCTCGTCGGGCGCCAGCCGGAGCGAAGCTGCGTGCATGGCGTCCACGAGACGTTGGTACATCGAGGCGGCGTGGGTTGCGGGGATGAGGTTCCGGTCTTCCCAGCCCTGCAGCCATGCGGTCATCCACGCCTGGGCGTACTTCAACGCGCGCGCCTCATCCGAGGTTGCACGGACCGCTTTCAGCGCACCGTCGATGGCTGCCGCGACCTCGTGAAGTCTCTGGCGAGCCTTCTGCTCGGAGTCCGGGTTGTGCCAGTCGATGTCGGGGAGTGCGACGAGCTCTCGTTGTGCACGGACGATGGCGAGCTGCCGTCGCGCGCGTCGCCGCGCCCACAGGGACCTCACGGTGTCCACATCCGCGGAGCCGAGCCGATCACGAGGCGGGGCGCGAGCGGGGAACTGGGGGCAGGCAGGTCAACCAGCTGGTGCAGGACGTCGAGGGCATCCCCGTCGCGTTCCCACACCTTCCCGCCGGCGTGGTCCACGCGGATGGCGGCGGCATCGCTCTCGCTTTTTACACGGAGCGCGTCAACGAAGCCGTCCACGTCCCACGTTAACGAGGCAGTGAACCGCTCGAGCAGCCCGTTGCTGTCAAATATGGGGAGGAAGTCCCATCGGCGTCGCAGCAGGGTCGTGAACGGCTCGATGGCTGGCTCCTCCCAGAGGAACGCGAACGGGCTCGCGATAGGCGTGGTCATTGGGCGTCACGTCCCGAGTTGTCGAGGTGCACCCCGCGCGGAGTGGTGTTCGGCCTACCTTTCACGGCTGCCTGCTGCTTTCGGCCGGTGGCCCATTGCTGGGCCAGCCCGCCTGCAAGAGCGATGGCGAACAGAGCGGTGAAAGTGATCGGCAGCAGCGTTGTCAGTGTTTCGAAGTTCACTGTCATCGTGAGCTCCTCACATTCATCGTGCAACTCGGCTGCTCCAACATCTGGCTCTGAAGAAAGTCGTTCTGCGCTAGTTGTCGAAGACTTGGCACTACGACGAACCGTGCATCAATGCGAACCAGTTCTGCAACGAGTTCGTCAAACGCCTTATGTGAGCCGCTGTGAAATTCAAAAGTGGACTGCGCGAAGTGGGGTCCCTTCGTCTCGGCGTAGTTCGTCACTCGACGCTCAAGTCGCTGCACTTTGTTGTCTGGTATGTCGGGCGGGACCCGCATATAGCCGTACGCCCGTGGCACCGGCACGGCCGCCGGTTCCGCTTGATCGAGTATCGCCGTCATGGTTCCTGCCTTGACGCTGGTCGTCCTAGGGGTGATCGGGGCGACCAGTGGCGGTACTGGCACGGCCAGGACCTGGTAGGCCATGAGCTGCGCTGTCGAGATTCAACGCAGCCACCGCCCCGAACACCGCAGATGACCTTGAACGGGGCGGCGGCTTCGCACCAGATAGCGGACCGTTAGCGAACCATAAGTGATCCATAAGCTGGTAGGCTTGACCTGCGAAAACTAGTCCGCGAGGTCAGGCGATGGAGTGACGATGGCGGGTAGACGGCACCGGCTCCAGCAGGTACGGAAGGCCGCAGGTTTCACGCAAGAGACCCTTGCCTTCGCCCTGGGTGTGTCGCCTCAGACTGTCCGAAACTGGGAGGTCGGGCGTTTCGATCCGCATCCTGAGCACTTCGCCGCCTTGGCGCTCCAGCTCAACGTCACATCGGACTACCTCGCGGAGCTGCTGTACGGCAGCCCGTACACCGAGGCGTCGGCGCCGAACCCGGGTATCGTTGCTTCCGCGACGTTGGTTCGGGTGCCAGGCGCGGAGCGTTACTCGGGAGGTCTGCTCATGAGTGCCGCCGATGAGTCGAGCGAAATTCTCCAATGGATTGAGCGTCAAGACGCGGGAGCCTTGACAATCGAGCAACTCCACGATGATCTCCGGAAGATCTCTGCGGAGTATTTGAAGGTCTCGACTGTTCCTTTGTTTCTCCGAGTAAAAGCCATCCGCGACCGTGCTCTTGAGTTGCTGAGCAGTGGTCACAGGTCGCCGTCTGCGAGTCGTGATTTATACAGTGCGGCAGGTTGGTCGCTTGCACTTCTTGGTTGGATGACGGTAGATCTTGGTGACCCTGAATTTGCAGAGAAGCATTTACGCGCCGCGTGGGCATGCGCGGAGCGTGCGGATGAAAAATCGCTGCGTGCATGGGTGCGTGCAACACAGCACACCGCTTGTTTCTGGCAAGAAGAGTATGAACGTGCAGCGGAATACGCCGAAAAGGGCTTGCAGTATGCGGAGTCAGACAGCGCAAAGCTTTTTCTTTCAAGTGCACATGCGTTAGACCTTGCTCGCGGCGGGCGCATTGAGTCCTCTCGTTTAGCCTTGCGTATTGCTGTAGAGGCGGCAGATGATGGGGCCGCCGACTTTGAAGGTACATCGGGCATGCTTGGACCGTTCCAATGCTCGCTTGGCCGCGCGGGCGGTTTTTGGTCGGATGCATACTTGGCGCAGAATGAAGCGGAAACCTCTCTTGGTTACTCGGCACGTGCACTAGCCGAATTTCAGCGGACTGCGAAAGATTCGCGAAACAGAGGCTCCGAACGAATGGTTCGATGTCAGGTGGTTAAATCACACCTTCTGCTGGGAAACTTCGACCTCGCGCTGGACGAGATGGAACAGATCTGGCTAACGTCCTCCCAGCACCGCGTCGGACCACTTGTGCAGCGTGTCGGCGAAATCGCAAAGTTGAGCCGTTCCATTGAGGATAGCTCGCCGGAGCTCGCTGACATTAGGAGCTTGTCGGCTGACTTCCGCCCCGACTCTGCACTTAAGCAGTTGTCCAACTGACCAATTCGGGAGAGCTGGCAATGTCGGTAAAATCAGGGCTGACGGTTGACCACTGGTGGTGGCGCCCAGGCTGGAAGTTGGGGCGCTCGTTCTACACGTGGCACGTGACCTTCGCTGAGTCCAATCCGGCCGTTGCACTTGCTAGCGATTTTGCTCCACTCATTGCGGAGATCCCGAGTATGGACGAAGTCGGCAGCGATGGCCTCCACATCACAGTCCAGGGAGTCGGATTCACGGACGAAGTTTCTCGCTCGGATCTCGAACAGATTAGTTCCGCCGCGAGCGCGAAACTGGCCGCTCATCCAGCGACGACGCTTACGGTTGGTCCGCCCTACGTCGATGAAGAAACCATACAACTAGGTACGCGAGACTCGGGCGCGCTTGTCGGCGTTCGATTGGCCATCCAAGATGCGATCTCCGACGTATGGGGCGTGGAGAAAACCCCGGAGCGAGGCCAAGCGTACACGCCGCACCTCACCGTTGCTTACTCGAACGGTGTTGCCCGTATCTCACAGCTCGAAGATCGGATGCGGGCGCTCGGGCTGTCTGATCGGGTGTACACGCTTCCCGTCCAGGCAGTGAGCCTGATCGAGCTGAACCGGGATCAGAAGCGATACGAGTGGCGGGAGCTTGCGCGCGTGCCGCTGACCGCTGCGGGCACGGAGTAAATAAGTTGTTCCTGCGGTCTTGCCCGTGAGCGACCTAGACGACGTCGCCAACGCTGTGAGCGCGGGTATCGCGGCCATCGACGCCGCCCGGCAGACGGCGCTACACGCGGCACAGGGCTTCGCCGACACGGTTGCCACCATGGCCCAGCAGACTGCCGGAAGTGCTATTGCCGACCTGCCGGGCGTGTACCGCCAGGCGGGGGCCGAGGTCGAGCGACAGGCGCAGGCCATCGGGGCGACCGCCGAAGGGCTCCGCAGGTATCTGGACCGCATCGGCAAGGGGCAGAGCCCGACCGAAGCACAGGGCAACCCCCATGGCCAGGGCAGACCGGACGGCGGCCGGCCTGGAGCGCACACCACAACGCCCGCGAGCACGGCACCCACCCCCGTGCCGGAGGCACGAGTAGCCGCACTTAGACGAGCACTTCCGCCGCCCGTTCAGCCACGAGACGGCACGAAAACGCACGGTCAGTGGGTCGCCGGATCGGGCAACGGCCCCACCGGACACATCAAGAGCGGGCGAGACGAAATGGAGACCGCCGCCGTCGAGTTCTTCAAGAGCCAGGGTGCGCGCCGGATGCCGAACACCACTGCCGACGTCGAAGTGAAGCTCGCCGTTCACATGAGCAACAACGGCGTAAAGCACGCGACAGTTGCCGTCAACAACCAGGTGTGCCAAGGGCCGTTCGGGTGCGACACGCTGTTACCTAAAATCCTGCCCGAGGGCAGCACGCTCACGGTGTACGGAACGATGCCGGACGGGCAGCCGACCGGTTCGACCTACTTAGGCAGGCGGAAGACTTCATGATCGAAGTTTGGTACGAGCGCGACGCAGGTGCGACCAGGGTCACTACCCCGGCCGAACTTGACCGAGTCCTGGACGCCGTGGCCGCCACGGACGGGCCGACTCTCGCCGAGCTGTACACCGACGGAGACCCGGACAAGTCTTGGCTGGAAGTGGGCTTGCACGGCGACCGCGCGAGCCTGCGCTACGTGGGCGACGACGCGCCGAACGGGGCGTGCTCGAAAGGCGGCACGTTCGCATCTGTGCACGGCGAGGAGGTCGTCTACTACTACATGAACAACCCCCGGGAGTACCCGGCGGATGCCGAGATCCCCGTAGAGCTGGCTAGGAAGGCCGCTCACGAGTTCCTGGCGTCGGGCGGTGCTCGCCCCTCTGTGGTGGCCTGGACGGAGCAAGACGGCCCACTCTGACAGCCACTCGGGTGGCCCGGCGGGTCGGTGCAGTTGCTCCCAGCTGCGTCGGTGCTCGCCGTCACCCCGGTGCTGTGGTTCCCGGATTGGCCGGTCGCCGCCAGCGCCGCCGCTGCAACCGCACCGCTCGCGCCCGCAGTGGTCTTCTTCCGCCGACCGCGTCGTCATTTGCTCCGCCGCACCGGAACTCTGACTGTGCGCCGTGGCGATCAGGTCTGGCAGTGAGAAGTTGGAGCCTGGCTCCAGGCGCCTCCTGAGGGCTCAACGTGAACCCGGATCTCGGTGTTACGGGCAACGCGGATACGGGTTTGACTGCCAATTTCGACTGCTGGGATTGGTGCTTCCGCCGAGCAGCACACTGACGGTATACGGGACTGACGGCTTCAAGAAGGTCTGCAAGGGAGGCACCACACCGTGGTGGAGATAGAAGCCTGGTACGACCCGGGCGAGGCCGAGCCGCTGCCGTTGCGTAAGCCTTCCCAGGTGGATGAGTTGGTGAACCGCATGGTTTCCGAGTCGACCGACGGCGAGCTCGGCGTGATAGCTGAGGTCGCTCGCCGCGGCGAGCGACCGTTGGGCGATTCTGGGATCGGCGTGCGTTCGGTGCGTGGGTTCGTTGGTTACGCGGGGCCGGACGGAAGCGTTATCGGCGCCAGCGGGGCGACGACACCGGAACCGGTGGTCTACGACTATCAAAATCACGATCGGGAAATCCTGAGCGCCGCCGAAGTGTCTCTGGCGGCAGTTCGCCAGGCCTTGCACGACTTCGTGGCCTCGGACGGCGCCCGGCGCAATGGTCTGACCTGGCAGACTCTGTGACCGGCCCGCCTCGGCGCGGGTAGCCGCACCGACGAGGACCGCACCCGGCGGCGAAAGCGGACCAGCGCAAACCTCCGTGGATTCGGCTCGACAAGCCCGCACGCGTCACTGGCCATGACCTTCTCGTTTCCCTTGCGGGAGCGCGGATGCGGACCTTGCTTACCGCGCGCCCTATTCCGCGGTTGCGTGGTTACGTGTCCAGGAAGTAGGCAGTCTTCGGCACGGGACACGCAGTGGTCGAGACACGTCAAGTGTGGAGGCAAGGTAGGTCGGCTGGGCCTTCTGTCGCCACAGGAGGCCCACGTCATGCGCGGAGTTCGTGGCGAAGTTCGGTGGCGACGGCGCGGCAGCGGCGGCAGTTGGCAAGGTGGTCGTCGACCTGGGCGGTCTCGCGGTTGTTGAGCGCTCCGCGGGTCCATGCGCCGAGCCTCTCGACCGCCAGCCGGCACGCGTCGGCGCGTCGGGTGTCTTCGGTGACGTGTGCCTGGAGGTACGCCTGGCGCAGACCTTCGCGGGCCCGGTACGCCAAGGCGGAGACCGCGTTGGGTGAGAGGTGCATGCCCGCCGCGACTGACGCCGCCGTCAGTCCCCGGATTTCGGTGCGCCACAGTACTTCCTGCCAGCGGCAGGGCAGGCGGGCGAAGGCGAGTGCGGCCAGGGTGTGCTCGAGGCGGGCTACGGCGGTGTCCTGGAACGGTTGGGCGATCACCTGGGGAACGTCCGCGTCGATCGCGGTCGCCTCGACGCTGTCGGTGAGCACGAGCCTGCGGGCGCGGCGGGTTTCGGTGTAGGCGATGTGCCGCAGCGTCGTGAACAGGTAGGCGCGGAACGAGCGAGTGGGTCCGCCGCCGCCGTGAATGATCTTGAGAGTCTTCGCGAACGCCTCGGCGACTAGGTCGTCGGCTTCCAGGCTGGATGTGGTCAGCTGGCGGGCCTGGGCCCGCGCGGCGGCGTGATGGCGCTCGAACAGCACGCCGTAGTCCTCGGTGATGCCGGCGCGGACACGGGTGAGAAGTTCGGCGTCGACGAGTTTCGCGGCGGGGCGGTACCGGAAGGGAGAGCGGGATCCGGGACGGTGCTGCTGGATCGGGGCTTCGGCTGAGGTATCGGCGGTCAATATGGCGCTGGACACGGCTGACTCCCCTGTGGCGTGGTAGAAGACATGACTGCGCGGATCCGTCCGGGCGAACACCCAGAGTTAGTACTAGTACTTTGAGGATTGCATGCCTCTAGCTGCGACGCAATAGTCCTAGTACAATTGAGGCTTGCGAAAGGGGCGGTACGGGTGGCCGAGACGCCGGCATACACGGCGATCGCGCAGGAGTTGCGCAACGGCATCGTCGACGGCACGTACCCGCCCGGGAGCACGCTGCCGACCTTGACTGACCTCACCCAGCGTTACGGGGTGTCGAAGCAGACGGTGCAGAACGCCATTCGGCTGCTGGCTGAGGAGGGCTTGGTCGAGCCGGTACGTCGTCGCGGCACGGTCGTGCTGGCGGCGCCGGCGCGGGAGCTGATCGTGCGTGAGCGCAGGGTCTTCCGTGACGAGCGCGGCTACTTCTTCGACCTGACGGCGCAGAGCTGGGTCGCGGTCGAGAAGCCGATTGTGCGGTCCGCGCTGCCGCCGACCGATCTCGCCGGCCTGCTGGAGGCCGAGCCCGGGCAGGCTGTCGTCGTCCGCGATCGGGTGATGGGCGATGCCGAGACGGGCGAGGTCCACCACGTGTCCCTTAGCTACTTGCCGCCGTGGCTGGTCGACGAGCTTCCCGTTCTCGGCGTCGCTGACACTGGTCCAGGTGGGATTTACGACCGAATGGAAGATCACGGTCTCGGCCCCCTGGCGTGGGAGGAGCGTCTCGGGGCACGTCCACCCTCGGCGCGCGAGCGCGCTTTGTGGACGCTGGCGCCCGGTACGCCGGTGCTGCGGCTGCTGCGGATCGCGCGCAGTGACGCGGGGCGGGTGTGCGAGGTCAACGAGATGGTGTTGCGTGCCGACCGATACGAGATCGGCTATCCGCTGCAGCGTGCGACGACCAAGCGTCCCCGCCGCTGACCCCTCGGCAGTCGCGCCTCTGCTCAGACAACACCTGCGCGGCGCAGGACAAGTCGCTCCGCTGGCGACTGGCTGATCAAGGGTGTTGCCCCGAGAGGGTGATAAACGAACCCGGGCGCGCATTGGGGCGCCCCGGATCGTCTTGTTGGGTATGACCGTGTTTCGAATCCGCCCCGAACACCGCGAGCCGGAGTTCGGCGACCTTGAATCGCGCCTGAGGGACCTGCGGGACGCGATGTTGCGGGCGTCGCGCGCGCGGCACGACGAGGCGGCGCAGAGGATCTTCTTGGAGACTCTGTTCGCCGACGCGGGGGTCTCGCCCGCCTGCTTCACGGCGGTTGTCGAGGTTCGTGACGTGCCGGGCTAGGTGTATTGACCCGTGAGGTTGGGGACGCGGCTGACCGGTGGGTGGCCTGCGAGTGCGGTGTGGCCGCGGTGGTCATTGTAGGTGTGTAGCCAGCCGGGTAACGCTTGTCGGCGTTCGGTGTCGGTGCGGTAGAGCTGGGCGTAGGCCCATTCCTCGAGCAGGGTGCGGTTGAACCGTTCCACTTTTCCGTTGGTTTGCGGCCGGTAGGGGCGGGTGCGTTTCGGGGTGATACCGGCGGTGGTGAGGGTCTCGCGCCAGAGGCGTGAGCGGTAGCAGGAGCCGTTGTCGGTCAGCACCCGGGCAACGGTGATGCCGTAGCCGGCGAAGAACGCTTGCGCCCGGACCCAGAACGCCACCGCGGTCTCCTGGGTCTCGTCGGCGTGGATTTCGGTGTAGGCCAGCCTGCTGTGATCGTCGACGGCGTTGTGCAGGTAGGCGTAGCCGTGGCCACGGTTGCCGCTGTTGCGGCGTCCGGCGGCCCGGCCGAGAGCCCGGTGGCCGCCGCCGTCGGGAATGTTGCCCAGCTTCTTGATGTCCACGTGCACCAGGTCACCGGGTGCGGGGTGTTCGTAGCGGCGGATCGGAGCTGAGGTGGCCCGGTCCAGATGGGTGAGCCGAGGTAGCCGGTAGCGGGTCAGGATCCGGTGCACCGTGGAGGGGTTCAGCCTGAGCAGGTAGGCGATGCGGGCCGGTCCCCAGCGGCGCAGGACCCGGACTTTGATGACCCGCCGCTCGGTCCGGGTGGGATTCTGGTTCGGGCTGGTGCGGGGCCGGCTGGACCGGTCGGCCATGCCGGCGTCACCGTGGTCGCGGTAACGGCAGGCCCACCGGGCGGCGGTGGAGACCGAGACCTGGAACCGTTCCGCAGCTCGTCGCAGTGGCCAGCCGTCCTCGACGATGCAGCGGGCCAGGCGGAGTCTGCCGGTCGGGGTCAGGGGTGCGTTAGCGTGGGTCACGAGGGCCTCCGTTGCTCGGCGTAGATGTCGCAATCCACACCGAACCCGGAGGCCCTCCCTCACGCCAAGATCATCTGATCACGTGTCACCACGATCGCAACCTCCCCGGGCAGTACAGCTAGGACGTCGGTAGATCACGTCCGCCGAGCGTCGAGTGTTGGCCAGGCGGGACACAGAATCGTGGCGCTACCCGTACCCGAAACGGTCCCTGACGAGCCGCATCCAGGACGGATACGGTCGGTGATCCGGCGCTGGTCAGGGAGACAAGAACGACCCACGACGGGGATGGCGTCGTGGGCCGTGACCTGATGGCGATCAGCTGGTGATCTGGGGAACGATCATGCGGCTGGCGTCGATGGTGGACGGGATGATGCCGAGATCGTGCAGGGTGTCGGGCACCCGCTGCAGGCGGCGTGCGTCAAGCTGCGCGCCGTAGCCAGGCAGCTCCATCAGTTTCGCGGTGGTCTCGGTGACCTTGGCGTACTTGACGACCAGGCGTTCGAGCAGGCTGCGGTCGTCACGGACGGCGGAGGTCCCCCGGATCAGTGCGCGCTGGAACGCCGCGATGGTCTTGGGGTTGGCCTGCGCCCACGCGGCGGTGGTGGCGTAGCCGGTGAGCGGGAAGTCCAGGGTAGAGCCGCTGCCGATGTCGACGATCGGGATGGCGCCAGCCTTCTGGGCGGCGTCGGTGACGAACGGCTCCGCCACGTACGCGGCGTCGACCTGGCCCTGCTGCAGCGCGGCGGCCATGTTCGGCAGCGGCACCGGCACCCACGTGACCGTGGACCTGTCGAGGCCGCGGTCGCGCATCACCGACTGGGCCAGGACATCCGAGGCCGCGTTCTTGCTGGTGATCCCGATCCGCTTACCGGGCAGGTCTTCGACGTGCTTCACCGGCGAGGTGGGGACGGTGACGATCTTGTTGCTCTTCGGGGCGGCCGTGGTGGCGTCGGCGACCAGCCGGAAGTCGGCTCCGCCCGCGGACTGAGCGACGAACAGCAACGTCCAAGTGGTCAGAGCGATGTTGGCTTCGCCGGCGATGACCTTCGTCATCGTCTTGGCTCCGGAGTCCGCGACGTCGATCTTGACGTTGAGGCCTTCGGCGGTGAAGTAGCCGGCGTCCTGGGCGGCCCAGAGCGGGGCGAGGTCGACCGTGCTGATGATCGACACCGTGAGCCCGGAGGTTTCCAGCTGGCTGCCCGCGACGGCGGCGGGCTGGTCCCCGCCGAGTGCGCCGCAGCTGGAGGTCAGGGCCAGCGCGGCTGCGACGGCCGTGGTGAGGGCGGTGCGTTTCGCGGTGCGCACGCGTGTGCTCCTTCGAGGGTGGGTGGGGACGAACCGGGTGTTCAGGCATTGCTGCGCGACCGGCTGCTGAAGCCCGCGCGGAAGGCGTCGTCGGTGACGACGAGCAGGCGCGGACCGGCGTGGAGGATCCAGTCCCCGGCGCCGAGCGTCAGGTCGGGCCCGGGCCGGCGGGGCTGGCGGATCGTCGCGGTGTCGTTGTCGACGGCGATCGCGGTTCCGGCGCTGAGGACGGCTTGCGCGGTGAGCTGCTCGACCCAGCCGCGGATGACGTCGTCTAACGTCTCGGGATCGGCGTTGCGGACGGCTTCGACCATCTGCCCGACCTTGAGGTCGTGGGCGTCGCCCGCGCGGAGGACCCAGTAGAGCTTGATCACGGTCATCGGGGGACCTCCGGTGAGGTCGGGGCGGCGCGGACGTCGCCGATGGTGGTTCCGGTGAGGGCCTGGCCGACGAGGGCGACGACGAGCGAGAACAGGGGCCAGGTCCAGGTGCCGGTGGCGGTTTCGAGCAGGCCGATGCCGAGGGCCAGGACGCCGGCGAGGGTGTAGCCGAGGCCTTGGACGACCGACGACAGCGCGGCGGTGGTGTCCGGGTCGCCTGCGGTGCGGTGGTTGAGGTCGACCAGTGCGAGCGCGAGGGCGCCGAGGCCGATGCCGAGCAGCCCGGTCCAGAGCCAGGTGACGGTGGCGGGGCTGATCAGCAGGCCGGTGACGCCGGCGATGCTGGCTCCGGCGAATCCCACGGCGAGCGGGGTGTGCCGGACGCGGCGGGCGAGGTACGGGACCGCGAGGGACACCGGGACGCCCAGCACCATGACCGCGGCGAAGTGGTGTCCGGCCTCGGCTTGGGTAAGGCCGGCGGCGTGCAGTATCGCTGGAAGTCTTCCCATCAGCAGGAATGTCACCGCCGACAGAAGTCCGAAGTGGACAGTCAGGGTGGCGATGGTGCCGCGTGGGGTGAGCGTCCTCGGGCTGACGCGCACCGCTGGGGCGGCCCCGGCCGGGGCCACGAGGTGGCGGCTGCTGCCCTGCCAGACGAGAAGGCCGATCGCGGCGAGCAGTGACCAGCAGCCGAGCCCGATCTGCCACGCCACCCCGGTCGGCGTGAGCAGCGCGCCGACCGCGGATCCGGCGCCGAGGCAGGCGGTGTAGCAGGCCGCGGAGCCGGGGGTCGCGGTGTGGACGATGACCGGCAGCAGCGCGCCGAGGACCGCGATCGCCAGGCACGCCGCGGTGGTGCCGACGAGGATCGTGACGTCGCCGGGCAGGGTCCGGGCGATCAGCGAGACGGCGAGGACGCCGAGCGCGCTGGACACCACGGCGCGGATCCCGAACCGGGCCCGCAGCCGCCACGCCGTCACTCCACCGACCGCGAACGCCCAGGTCGGCAGCGCGACCAGCGTGGCGGCCAGGGGTGGCGACAGGCCGGCCGCGGTCTCGATGCGGGTCAGCAGCGCTCCCATGCTGGTGACCGCGGGCCTCAGGTTGAGCGCGAGGACGGCGACCGTGACGCCGGCGGCGACCGGGCTGAAGATCGCGGCGCGCGGGACGTGAGCGGTGGTCACGCCACACCGCCCGGGTCGTCCACCAGCAGGTTGGCCAGCCGTGTCCGGGTCGGGCACGGCACGGGCCTGGCGCACTCGCGGCACCAGCCACCCATCGGCGAGTGAGCGTTCCATTCGGCGGAGAGGGCGTCGATGAGGGTTCGCAGGGTCCGAGGACCTTCGACAAGGAGGTCGACGAGGTCGCGCCCGTCGAGGACTGCGACAAGGCGACCGTGACCGATGAGGCGGACGCCGGGCCGCAGCTCGATGCCGGCGTGCGTGGAGTCCGTGGCCACGGCCAGCGGGCCGCGGCGCTCGGCCCGGGCGCTGAGGTCGCGCCAGTGACTCAGCAACGCGGGTGCGGTTGCAGGTGGTGAAGGCGTCACCTGATCGAATGTAGGTTATCTTCGACATTTTGTACAAGATATTCGACAAAGTCGGGGATGATCGTCTGCCCCGGTAAGGTCCCCGGGCGATGAACCAGCGCGACGACGGCCCGCCCGATCACAAGCTCGAGCAGCACCTCGCGGCGACGGGCCTACGTCTGCGTGCCGCCCGCCGACGAGCGGATCTGACCCAGACCGAGCTCGCCGCGCTCAGCGGGGTGGATCGAGGCAACATCAGCAGGGCGGAGCACGGGGGCAACATCTCCCTGGAGACCCTGTGGCGCCTCGCCATCGCGCTGAACCTGCACGCCGCTGATCTCCTGGATGACCGCCTGCCCGGCAACGCCTAGTTCGGCTGGTCGCCGACGGGGTGCAGTGTCTCGGCTGGCCCGTCAGCCAGCTCCTGCTGTAGTGAACGGTCCCAGCGTTCGCGACACTCACAGGAGGCGCCGACGGGCCCCTGCGGCGACGCATGAAGCCGGCCAACTGACGGTGGCGCAGCCGATCTCGGAGCACGTTTTGTCAGCGGGTTGACTGTGCGATGTGGAGTGGCCATCAGCGTGGTTCGCGGCTCGTGACGGCGACGGTTGCGGCATGTGCGCCGACCAAGGATCACCGGACACCGGTTTCGGTGTCCGGTACTTGGTCGGGCGAAACGCCGACGCTTACCTGCAACGATCAGGGCAAGTGCGCGGCTACAGCCACGTCATCTGGCGGGGCCGCCACGTCGCCGAGGTCACGCAGCTGAGCGCACCGGAGGCTGCGGGTTTCTGGCTGGACGTGGTGAACGCCGCGCGTGCCGTGCAGGCGGTATGCCGACCGGTGACGGTGAACATCTCGGTGCTGGGCAACGGATTACCGCATCTGCATGCGCACCTGATCCCGCGCTACGCGGACGGTGATCCCCGGCCTGGCCGGCCCCTGCCGCACCGGTATCTCGATCACGGTCGGCAGGATGAGGCGCTGCTGGCACGCTGTGCAGCGGACCTGGCGACGTTTCTGGCCGCGCGTCGCGACGGGGACGACGTCCCCGTCGCGTAAGCGCGTCAGACCGTCAGCGCGTCGTGGTCAGCATGCTGAGCAGCCGCGGGATGTGCTCGGCTCCGTCGACGCGCAAGCCGTCCCAGGCTGCGCGGTGGTGCGCCACCGCGGTGGGGCCGCCACGTACCGGGACGCCGACTGCGGTCATCCCGGCTCTCTGCGCGCCGGCGAGTTCGTCGCCGCCTCCGTCTCCGCAGTACACCACTGCCGTGGCCGGCATGCCGAGCCGGTCGAGGACGCGCTCGTACAGCACCGGGTCGGGTTTGACGGCGTGTTCCCGGCAGCTGAAGAGCGCTGGTAGCGGCGGTGCGCAGCGAGGCCAGGCGTCGGCGATGTCAGCCGAGGCATCCGAGAGCACCGCCACGACCACGCCGTTGTCGACCAGGCGGTCGAGCACGGCCAGGATCGCCCGATCCCAGCGCAGGCGTTGCCGCGCCCGGTGCCTGATCCGCCGCTCGGCGGCCACCAGATCCGGGGTGCGCGCGCCGCATTCCTTCGCCAGCCCTGCCGCGATCGCACTGACGGTGGCCCACTGGCCGAGGTGCCGTTCGCGCCACGACAGCCCGAGAGCGGCACGCACCGCGTCAGGGACTACGCCGAACGCGTCGGCGAGTTCAGTGGCTGCGTCGGCGCGGTCCCGGCGGGAGGGCGCGGCGACTAGCGTGCCGAACAGGTCGAAGACCACTGCCCGCACGGGTTCGCGCTCAGAGACGATCACGCAACGCCTCCAGGGCTTCGCGGGGGTGCTCCAGCACGGTCAGCGGTGGCGGGATCGGTTCGTCGAGTGGGTCGTGTCGGCGTCCGCGGAGGACGGATTCGACCAGGCGCCAGCAGGTGCTGTGGCCGACGGCGACCAGGGTGGTCTCCGGGGGCAGCGTGTCGTGCAGGTGCAGCAGTCGGCCGAAGATCCGTTTCTCGACGTCGAGGAGGGTTTCGCCGCCGGGTGGGCGGGCGCTGTAGTGGGTGTCGACGCACGCCCACGCGGGGTCGCGGGCCAGGTCGGCGAACGCGGTGAGGGTGTAGCTGCCGAAGTCGCGTTCGCGCAGGGCCGGGTCCTGGATCGGGCGCCGGCCGTGGGGGTGGGTGATGCGGTGGGCGGTGGTGAGGGCGCGGGGCTGGTCGCTGCTGTAGACGGCGAACGGCCCGGTGAGTGTCAGGGATTCGCCGAGGGCGGTGGCGTGGTGCAGGGATTCGGGCAGCAGGCGGGAGTCGGTGCGGCCCATGAGCAGCCCGGCGGCGTTGGCGTGGGTCTTTCCGTGCCGGATGAGCATCAGGCGGGCGGTCATGACCGGCTCCAATCGGCGGTGAGGGTGACCTTGAGCCGGTCAGCGGCGGGCCGGTCGTAGAGCTGGTAGGCCGAGGCGGCGTCGGTGATCGCGACGTGGTGGGTCAGCAGCAGGTCCAGGGTGTCGAGGTGGCGGCACAGGTAGGTCTCGGCCTGTCCGAACCAGTCCTGCCAGGTCGGGGTGATGCTGCCGATGAGGGTGTGGTTGCGGCGGAGCAGGGTCTCGAAAGGGATGACGTAGTCGGGTTCGTCGGGCACGCCCATCGCCAGGACGGTGCCGCTGTGCCCGGTCAGGGTGATCGCGTCGCGGAGGGTGTGCTGCTGGTGCCCGACCGTTTCCACGCAGATCTCGGCTGGCTCGGGGTCGCGGCGGGCCCAGGCTGCGGCGGTGTCGCGGACGTGGTGTGTGAGGCCGAACGCGGCGGTGATGGCGGGGTCGCGGTGGACGGGGTCGATGCCGGTGACTACGGCGCCGCGGTGGGACAGGACGTGGGCGGCCAGCAGTCCGATCGGCCCGAGCCCCAGCACCGTGACGCGGCGTCGGGCGAGGTCGGTGCCGAGTTTGGCGGCCGCGTACAGGACGGTGGCGATCGGCTGGATCAGCGTGGCCTGGGCGTCGGTGAGGTGATCGGCTGCCACTGCGTGGGTGGCAGCGAGCTCGGCGAGGTAGATCTCGGCCAGGCCCTGTTCCTGCACGGGCATCGCCAGGACGCGGCGGCCGGGCTGCATTCCGGTGGTTGGGTCGGCGTCGGCGACGTAGCCGACGCATTCGTGGATCGGGAACCCGGTGGTGCCGCTGCGGGGATCGGCGGTCGAGCGGACTTTCGGCATGTCACTCCCGCAGATCGCCGCGGCGACCAGCCGGACGCTGATCTGGCCGGTATCCGGTTGCGGAGCGGGTGCATCGGTTCGGTGGTCGAAGTCGAAGGGACCTTTCAGCTGCAGGGCATGCATGGTGGCGGCTCCTCACTCGTGACGAGGCCGCGGCGCCTGGGGGTGGTGCTCAGGCCGGCGGCGAGATGGGTGGATGTGTCGGGTGGTCGAGCAGGGCGGCCAGCTGCGCCGCGAGGTCGTCGAGGGACACCGCGGCCGGGTCGGTCGCATCGATAGTCAGGACCTCGCCGGGCACGTCTAGCGGCTCGTAGGCGCCGGCGAGCAGCTCGGCGGAGAATTCATCGAGGTTGTTCTGGTCGCCGTGCCCGGGATGGCGTTCGGCGGTGGCCGAGCGCGCGGCGAACCGCCTGAGCAGGGTCGGGCCGTCGGCGCTGAGCTGCACCTGGACGACGCGGGCGCCGGTGTCCTTCACCAGCCGCCGGAAGTCGTCGCTGGAGTGAGTCCGGCGGAAGTTCGATTCGGTCAGGCAGGACGTCCCGGCGCCGAGGATGTCGGTGAGCTGGGTGAACAGCACGGCGGCGGCAGCGGCTCCGAATCGCTTGGATTGCAGCCGGTCGTCGTAGCCCAGGGTGTCGAACAGGGCTTCCTTGATTGCGTCGCGCGACAGCAGCGGCAGCCTCAGCCGCGTGGCGAGTCCACGGGCGAGGGTGCTCTTGCCGACGGCGGGCGGACCGGAGATAGCGATGACGGTGGGAGTGCTGGGCACAGACTGGCCTTTCGGTCGGGGGTGATGATGAGGTCGGCCGGCGTCTCGACGTGCAGCCAGTCGCCGGGGACCGCGCAGAAACCTAGCGCCGCGTCCGCAACGAAGAAGCCGAGGGCGCGGGTGTGGCTGAGCCGCTGCGCGCGCATCAGCGCCAGGACCTCGGCGGTGAGCAGGTAGGTGTCGACCACTTCGTACTGGCCGGGGCGACGGTGGGTAGGTGTGTCGGCGGCGCGGTGCCAGGAGGTGACGGTGTCGTGGGTCGCGGTGAGGGTGTAGTGCCCGCTCGTGCGCCACTGCTGGCTCGCGGCCACGACGGGCCGGCCGCTGCGCTGATGCTCCTCGAGCATCCGGGGAATGAGGGTCTCGTAGTCGAGCAGGACGTTGCCCGCGACGATCAGCACCGGGTCGGGCAGGTCGCGTGCGGCCTGCCCGACACCCACCCAGCCGGCGCCGTGCTCGGCCACGGCCCGGATCCGCGGGTCGATCCGGGCACGCCACCGCCTGGCCAGGTTGGCGACCTGGTGGCCGTGGTGGCCGGTCAGCAACACGATCGGGACGTCGGGGCCGGGCACGGCAGGGCACAGCCGGGCGAGGACCAGCTGCAGCAGCGGGGCTCCCCACAACGGAGTCAGGCACTTCTGCCGGTCCCGCGACACCGCGCCCATCCGGGTGCCGGGTCCGCCGCACAGCACGATGACCGAGGTCATGACATCACCAGCGGGAGGACGGTGTCGGCGAACCGACGCAGGGCGAGCAGGTCGTTCGTGCACACGCTCAGGTAGCCGACACCGTTGTCGATCCGGCGGCGCAAGGCCTCAGCGGCCTCGGCGGGACTGCCGCCCAGGAGCCACCAATCGGCGTCCGGGTCGGCGGGCGCGGCCGTGGGCATGTCCCGGATCTGCAGGTGGAACACGGGTGCGGGCCATCCGGGCGGGCCGGCGTGGCGTACGAGGTCCATCTGAGCCGTGACGGACGCGGCGGTCGGACGGCCGGTCGCACGGTCCCACGTGGGCACGGTGAGCGCGACGACGTCGGCCGTCGCCGCGGCGAGACGCAGCATCCGCGGGCCGCCGGCGGCCACGACCATCGCCGGCGCCCGGCCACCGGGAGATCC